>DATHTI010000319.1:0-5159 GCA_035463335.1 Pyrinomonadaceae bacterium
CACTCTCAATCTACCAGGCGACTTGCTGAATCCGGGCTCTGCCTGGGCACGCGCCGAACGGATCTTCACGGCGCCAATCGATCAGATAAGGAATACTGCCGTCAATCTAGTCACCGGCATCATCGAGATCGTCAAAGACGCGATTCTCAAACCCATCGCGAAGCTTGCGGAAGGCACTGAAGGCTACAACCTGCTGAAGGGCGTGCTCGGTAAGGATCCAATCACGGGCGAATCGGTCGATCGCAGTGCTGAAACATTACTTGGACCACTACTCAAGATGATTGGTCTGGGTGATGTTTGGCAGAAGATGCAGGAGGCGAACGCGATCGACCGGTGTTGGCAGTGGTTCCAGAGCACACTGTCGCAGCTCATCGGTTTCGTCAGCGAGATCCCGACGCTGTTTCTGACGGCCTTCAAATCGCTCACACTCGAAGACATCATCCTCGTCCCCCAAGCGTTCTCGAAGCTGGCGGCAGTATTCGGCGGCTTCCTGAGCAAGTTTGTGAGCTGGGGCGTGGACGCGATGTTCAAGCTGCTCGAGATCGTGTTCGACGTGGTGAGCCCGGGTGCGTTTGGTTATGTGAAGCAGACCGGCGCGGCGATGAAGAGCATTTTCAAGAACCCGTTGCCGTTCGTGGGAAATCTCGTGAAGGCAGCCAAGCTCGGGTTTACAAACTTTGGCGCAAACTTCCTCACGCACTTGAAGAAGGGACTGATCAACTGGCTGACCGGAGAGTTGCAAGGCGTTTACATTCCGAAGGCGCTCACGCTACCTGAGTTTGGCAAACTCGCGCTGAGCGTGCTCGGTATTACGTGGGCACAGATTCGCGCCAAGATCGTCAAGGCGCTCGGGCCGCATGGCGAGATGATCATGAAGGGCCTCGAGGGACTCTTTGACGTCATCCTCGCGCTGAAGAATGGTGGCCCGGCGGCGGCGTGGGAAGTCATTAAAGACAAACTCACCGGACTGAAAGATCAGATCGTCGCCGGCATCACGTCGTTCGTTGTCGAAACGGTCGTGACCAAAGCGATACCCAAGTTGATCTCGATGTTCATTCCGGGCGCGGGCTTTATCTCGGCGATTATCTCGATCTACGACACGATCATGGTCTTCGTGAACAAGATCTCGAAGATCATTCAAGTCGTTAATGCGTTCATCAACTCGATCGTCGCGATCGCGCAGGGCAACATCGGCGCGGCCGCGAGCAAAGTCGAGAGCATTCTGGGTGGATTGTTATCGCTTGCGATCAGCTTCCTCGCGGGCTTCGCCGGCCTCGGCAAAGTCACTGACAAGGTCATGGGCGTGGTGAACAAGGTCCGCGCCACTGTCGACAAAGCGCTCGACACCGCGATCAACTTCATCATCGGCAAAGCGAAGGCGCTGTTCAAGAGTTTGTTCAGTAAAGGCAAGGACGGAAAACCTGACACGAGGACTGAGGCCGATAAGAAACGCGATCTGCAAGCTGCGGTCACTGAGGGCACAACTCAAGCCAAGGCTAAGCCTGATGACCTCAAGGGACTTAAAGCTAAACTCGCTGCTCTCGTTACGAAATATCGCCTTACGAAACTCGTTGTGGTTGACGATGGCGGCGTCAAACACCACTTGCGGGGAGCGGTAAATCCTGAGCTGGACGGAACCGCATTCACAGCCGAGGATCTGGAGGCCCTGCTTGCATTAATCCCGGCGGAAGCTAAAGACGTTGTACGCCAGGCAATTGTGTCCGCGGTAGACAAACAAAAGAAGGTGCAAAAGATTTACGACACCGCAAAAGCCAAGGGCATTATCACACCCAACAAGACACTATCACTTGCCGATGAGGTAACCATTAGCGGCTGGGGAGCACTCAATACGGCCTTAGCGACACTGGTCCAAGGGGAGGGTCTCATTCTCTCGCAAAACGTGAAAGAGGTTTTCGACTTTATCAAAGCTTATGGGAGCAAAATCGGATACACACCAAAGCAGTTTATCTTCGATCCGAAGTATGCTCCGGGCGGCTACTACATGTCGCATGCTGAAAAGCAGGCGTTCATCGGCGCGTTGGCCAAACTCAGAGCCAAGATAGGCGACGAAGTGAAGAAGGCTGTATCCAGCGTAGGGGTAACGCGTCCAGTTTGCTCTGCCGACTGCCAGCCATTCTTCCAGGCAGTTTCACAAGAGGCCGGCACGATTGTCATGGCGGATCCGAAATACCTCTTGATATTTTCAGGCGGTCAGGTAGTCAAGAAGGAGATCCCGGTGGTCCCACCAAAGAAATAACAAGGCGGAATTCTTATGTTAACTGAAATTCAAGAACAAGCGTTGGCAGCAGTCGAAGCTGATCCGAATGGGCATTTGCGATTGGGTTTGCGCGAGATGATTTGGGCGGAGTTTGGACCGCGCGCAACCTCTGACAACTATCTGAGTGCTGCTCATCGACAGAGGATTGCGCTGGCAGTTGCGGGAGTGCGGCACGTGCTGCCGCTCTGGCAGGAAAGATATCCCGACAGTGATATTCCCACCATGGCGCTCTCAGCGATTGAGGCCATTACGCAGGGTGGCGATGCCTCGGACACGTTCGATGAATTGTGGGAAGCGGTCATGGATCTTTCGCTCGAGCGTCCATTTCCGGAAATCGCGGTTGGCTTCGCGGCTGTGCAGGCGCTAAGAACTGCGATGTACGACGAGTTCTTCGATGCCGACGATCTCGATCCCGGCCGTGAAGATGGAGACGATCCGGAAAGTTTCGATTCTGCCTATTACGCAGCGATCGCGGCCGCGCATGGACAACCTGCGGATCCTGAATCAGATTCGCGGCTCAGACTTGAATTCTGGAAATGGTGGCTGACTGACGCAATTGATAGCGCTAAAACCGCGAGTTAACAGGTGGTAACAATGTACCTCGACTCAGTAAAACTACTTCAAACGCAGGTAGGCTACGGCAGCCTCGGCATGAATGGCAACCTCGGCTACGAAGGCCATCAGGTCCGCGTTGGGAAACAGCACTATCAACACGCGTTCAGCACACACCCGCCAGCGCGCTTGCGTTTCCACGTCGAGCGACGGTTTGCGAGTTTCAGTTGCCAGGTCGCGTTGAACGACGACGTACCCGCCGGTTGGTCGCATGCGGATTTTTCAGTTGTGGCTGATGGCCGCGAAGTCGCAAACGAACCATACGTGCAAGCCGGTGAGCCGCCACGTCCGCTCGTCGCAGACATCAGCGGCGCTGAGTATCTCGAGCTCGTCGTGCGCACGAGTCGTTGGGAACATTCGCACGCCGTTTGGCTCGATCCGCAAGTTGACGAATCGCCCGCGCCCGTTACGCATCTCTTCGATAGTTTGAATCGCGCCGAGATGATCGTTCCCGAGCGTTTGCCGCGCACCGAGCGCTGCATTGCCACCGTCGTTTCACCGGGATTCGAACATCTGCTCGACGACATGCTTGGCTCGCTTTACGCGAATGGCTGCTGCAACGACGCACTCGTAGTCGTCTTCGTGCTAAATGGCAACGACGCGTGCAGGCGTGTGATCTCGAAGTACAAAGCGGCCGCGGTCCGTTGCGAGTCGCGCGCGGGACTGAACCCGATGAGCAAGGCGGTAATGTACTCCGTCGCGCGCGTGATCGATGCGAAGTATTACCTGTGTCTCGATGCAGACATGATCGTACTTGGCGATCTGCGTCCCATCTTCGCGACGCTCGAAGCGCTACCTGAAGGACGGATACTCGTCTGCCGCGAAGGCAACACCCAGTACGCAAATCACCTGGGCTCTGCGATCGATCACATCTATGGCGGCGGTGAAGCCGACTTGCGCCAGCTCGGACTCACGCCGGAAGAGCAGTCGTATTCACTCGTTGTGAACGACGGGCTATATGCCGGAGATCAGACCGCGTTGCGCGCCCTCGACGGCGCGATACGCGCGATGCCGCAGGCGTGTGCGTGGGTTGACGGGCACAATCGGGTGAAGTGGCGCAACCAGTTCATCTTCAATCTCGCCCTCGCGCGTTTGCAGTGTGGAGTCGAGCTCGATTCGATTTACAACGTGCAGCTTCTGGCGCAGAACGTTGACTTCTTCGAACAGGGATCGAGGTTGCGCGCGACGTGGCGTGGGCGCGAGGCGCGTGTGGTCCACCTCAACGGCAACGCAAAACATAAGTATCCGCAGTGGCAGAAGAAGTTTTCTTCTGTGGCTGATCCTTTGGCGGGCAAGACGGATGGTGACAGTTACGCCGTGTTTCTCGAGACACTGCGCGCGTGGGTTGGACGGCATGGAGTCCACGGGCTGACGTGGTCCTTTTATGGTTTGACGAATGGCCGCGATGCTGCTGTGAGAGATCCGTCCGTGTTGCCGCTGCTGGCGACGTTGCATTACCTGATTCGCGCGAATGGTTGTGTGCGTGTGCTGGAGACCGGCACCGCGCGCGGCATCTCGGCGGCTTGCCTCGCATCCGCTGTTGCGCATCGCGATGGGGGGCGCGTCGTCACGCTCGATCCGTTTCTGTTTGCCGGACGCGAAGAGCTCTGGGCCATGTTGCCTGAGAGTTTCCAGCGCTGCATCGAAGCGCGGCGTATTGGATCGTTAGAAGGCATGCAGGCGGCGTTGGCTGCTGGTGAAGTGTATGAGGCGGTGCTTTTAGATTCGGTGCACGAAGCTGAGTTCGTGTGGCAGGAATTTCAACTCGCGGCCAGGCTGGTTTGTCCGGGCGGCTTGATCTTGATCCACGATGCGACTTACGCGGGCGGCACCGTGCCCGTAACGCTAGCCCGGATCGAGGCGGCTGGTTACAACGTCGTTCGACTTTGGGCCGCGTCCGGTGGCACGGCGGAAGACGATCACCTGGGCCTCGCAGTGATCGAGAACCGACGGCGTGAGGTGCCGGTGATTGTGGAGAGTCAACATGAATTAGCCGAACCCGTTTCTGTCTGAATCTATAACGCCGAAGGCGTTCGCTAATTTGAGCCCAGGGTTGGAACGCAGTGACAACCCTGGGTCAGCAAACAAGAAGGCGATAAAACGCTGAAAGCGTTCGCCAACCGCCGAACCTTTCAGGGTTCAATAAAATCTCTCGATCGTATTCCCATGGTTGTCGCTGCGCTCCAACCATGGGCTGAAATTAGCGAACGCCTTCGGCGTTGTTCAGTCCGTAACTTATTCCGCGTTGTTTACCGCGGCTGGTCAGATT
>DATHTI010000320.1:0-9914 GCA_035463335.1 Pyrinomonadaceae bacterium
CTCTTCGATTTCGATACCTTCGGCCCGACCCATGAGCGCGTGCGAAAGCTCGTGGCCCAGTACCGAGAGAAACAGGCCGAGTGTGGTCACTATAGCCAGTAGCCAGGCGACCGTGACACTCACGGGCATCAGCTTGAATGAGCCAACCCACATACCACCGCGACTCAGATTCATCGCGATGAGCCAAACGCTCAAAATGAAAACTACAAACCAGCGGTAATCGAAACGCACCGGTATCCCAAAGATGTGCGCCACCGTGATCTGTCGTTTAAAAACTTCCGCTAACTTCATTTAATTACTGTAGGGGTGGCCCTCCGTGGCCACCCCAGCGTTACCTTTCCTGCGCTGGGGGTGGCCACGGAGGGCCACCCCTACAATTATGTTTCGAATGCGGTCGCCTCGGTGTCGATTAACGGATGAGCTTCGGTGCGGGCTACACGTCGTAGCAACAACGGTTCTTCATAGAGTTGCGACAAGCCACGCACGATCGCGAATCGCGGATCGTCGGCCACTCGCACGTTAAGACCGAGCTCCTTCTCGAGATAACTCGGTAGTCCTTCCAACGAAGCGCCGCCGCCAGTCAGTATCAACCCGCGATCAAAAATGTCGCCCGCTACCTCCGGCGAGAGATCCCCCAGCAGCGACCGCACCTCGTCCGCGATACGCTTAATTACCGGCTGCGTAATCGTGTAGACCTCGCCCGCCGTGAGATCGACAGCGCCCGGACTTCCCGTTTGCACATCGCGACCACGCACGTGGACCTTTTTCTCCGGATCTTCAGGTTCAATCGCTGAGCTGAGCTCGAGTTTCAGTCGTTCCGCCGTTTGCACTCCGATCGTTAGACCCCGGTGACGACGCAAACGGTCCATAATTGCGACATCAATATCCGAGCTGCCGATCCGCTCAGCCCGCGAAGCGATGATCGACCCGCTAATAATTGCGGCAACGTTCGTCGTGCCGCCGCCGATATCGACGACTGCCGCCGCATGCTCGTCGTTAATCGGAACGCCCGCGCCGATTGCAGCCGCCTGTCCTTCCTCAATCATGTAAACACGACTGATACGTGCCTCTTCCGCAGCCGCCAGGAGTGCGCGTTGCTCGACCTGCGTAACTTCCGAAAGCACGCTCATGATCGCGCGGCGGCTGAAGTGAGAGAAACCACTGCGCGCAGACCGCACGAAGTAGTCGAGCATCGTCCGCGTTCTTTCGAAATCCGCGACGACTCCGTCGACGAGCGGCGCAATCACGGTGACGTCGCGCGCCTCGCGTCCCTGCATCTTGTGGGCTTCGTTGCCGACAGCGATAACCTCGCCGGAAGTCTTGTTGACCGCAACAACTGACGGCTCGTCGACGACAATGCCACGACCGCGCACCGCAATGATCGTGCTCGCCGAACCCATGTCGATGGCCATCGAATCCGAGACGAGGTTCTGTAAGGCGTTGAGGCCGAGGAGGGTTTTGGTTTTCCCGATGAACGACATAAAAGACCAGGTCCTATGGACCTATATGACCTTATTACTGTGTAAGAACTATTACTTAAAAAGATCCGCTTGCTTTTGCCCAGTCAACTTCCCAAAGCTTAACAGGCTGCTGGCGGTTTTTAACCGTGATCGGCTCGCGCGGTTGTAACTTGTAGCGACTGTGCGCGGCCTTTGCAGTCGCATCGCTGATCAGAATTTCACCACCACGGGCATTAGCCTCCAGTCGCGACGAAGTGTTTACAGTATCTCCGATTGCGGTGTATTCCGAGCGCCGGTCTGAACCGATGTAACCGACAATCACTTCGCCGGTATGAAGCCCCATGCCGACGCCAATTTCCGGAAATCCTTCGTCGCGCAGCTCGCGATTTATTCCCAGCAAACGCCGCTGCATCGCCACCGCCGCGTTCAGGGCATTTGATGCATCATCGGGCGTCGCGGTGGGCGCGCCAAAAAGGGCCATCAAGCCATCGCCGAGATACTTATCGAGCGTCCCGCCGTGCGCGAAAATGATGTCAGTCATTGCCGAAAAATAGCGATTGAGCAGATTGACGATCTTTTCCGGCGGTGCGTGTTCCGAAATACGGGTGAAACCGCGAATGTCCGCAAACAATATCGTGATGGTCTGACTGACGCCGCCCAGTTTGAACGAGTCAGGATTTTCCAGCATCTGCTTCACCACATACTCGGGCAGGAATCGACTGTAATTCGCCCGCGCCACTTCTTCACGCGCGAGTCGCTCGTGGGCGCGCGCATTCTCGACGGCGATCGCGGTCTGCGCGGCCACAGCGCTGATCAGCTCGAGATCGTCGGGCTTGAACGCTGCAAACGGATCGAGACGATCGGCATACAACGCGCCGTGCACACGCGTCTCTGCGACGAGTGGCGCACAGATCGTCGAGCGCACGCCCTGCGAAACGATCGAATCCACGCCCGCAAACTCTTCGTCTGACGCTGCGTCCTGCGACAGCAGTGCGACTCGATCCTTCATCACTTTCCGCGTGATCGTGCGGCCGATGGAAAGCCGGCGCGCATGTGCTTCGAGCTTGTTGTCGCGCGCACGCATTGCGATCGGCGTCAGGTTTTCAGAGCCGTCCTGTTCGGCGAGTAAAGCCACCACGCGGTCCGCCGGAGTGGATCGAAAAATAATATCGGTCGCTTTTTCGAATATGGCGTTTAAATCAAAGACTGAGCCGAGCGTTTTGCTCATTTCGTAAAGCGCGCTCAGAATGTTTGCCTTGCGTTGCAATGCTTCGAGAACTTTGTCGCGCTGCTGTGGCGCTGTGACTTCTTCTTTCGAACGAAGCACAGTCGACATCACGTCATTTGCGGAGATCAGCAGCTGCGTGTGGCCGAGTGGCTTGTCGTCGTAACGAACATCACTGCTGCGCTCTTCGACCGGTTGTTCGAAACGTAACGTGCTGGCGCCGATAGTGATACGGTCGCCATTCTTGAGCTGCTGCTCGTAACGCGGCTCGCCGTTGATAAAGACTTTATTCGCGCTGCGACGTAGCTGGCCGTTGATCACGGCGCCGTCGACAATTGTGAAATTTCCGTTTTCGGATTGATTGACGTGGGCGTGATAACGAGAAGCGCGCGGATCATCCAGCACCACTGTATTGTCGGGTGCGCGACCGATTGTGCAGGCGACGTTGGGCATAAAGCTAAACTGCCACTGGCGCCCGCTGGCATCGGTGATTTTAAGATGAGCCATGGCGGCGCGATCCTAACAGTAGATAATGACGCTGACAACCTTGTGATCGCGTGTGGTTCAGCGGACTCAGTTGGCAGGATTCATGATTTACAGAATTGACACGATGCGGCTATGATGCGGCCGCGTACCTCGCACCCAGAAGGAGTAAACCAAATGAGTTTCTCCGCTCGTTATCTACCCGCGGTCCTGCTCACGATTTTGAGTCTCCCAACTTCGCTGTGGGCCCAGACTACGCCCAAACAGACCACCAAAGCTCCGCGTGGCTCAATCTCCGGTCGCGTAACGATCAAGGAAAAGAGCGTTGAGGGCGTCGTAGTCTCGCTGCGTAGGAGCGATTACATGAATCCGTATGAGCATCCGCAAAGAGCCACAACGGATCAGGACGGCTTCTATCGCATCACGAACATTGCACCCGGAAGTTATGAAGTGCAGCCCACCGCTCCTGCCTTTGTCCCGGCCGATATAAAAGATCAGCGAGGCAAGATAGTGCTCGTCGGCGAAGATGAAAATATCGAGAACATCAACTTCGCCCTCGTGCGTGGTGGCGTGATCACCGGAAAAGTCACCGATGCAGATGGCCGTCCGGTGATTCAGCAGCAGGTAAACATTTTCCGAACGGACGCGTTCGAGCAGCAGGGATCACGACCGCGTCCAATTTTCGCCACCAGTGGTGCTCAAACCGACGATCGAGGAATCTATCGCGTGTTCGGGCTGGTGCCCGGACGTTACAAAGTCGGCGTCGGTCGCAGTGACGATGTTTTCAACCAAACAGTCGGCCCACAGCGTTCCGCGTACAAACAGGTCTTTCACCCCGATGTAAGCGATCAAGCTAAAGCCACTGTGATCGAAGTCGGCGAAGGAACCGAAGCTTCTAACGTTGACATCGCTCTAGGTCGTACTTTGCAGACCTTCACCGTCTCGGGACGAATGGTCGACGCAGAAAAAGGTCTGCCGGTGCCGAACATCCGCATGGGTCTGCAACGAAATGTCGGTGAGCGTTTCGAGTTTGTGAGCACGTCTGCAACGACGAATTCTCAGGGCGATTTTGTTGTCGAAGGACTGGTTCCCGGCAAATACAGCGTTTACTTGCACCCAAACCAGAAAACCGGGCTGCGACCCGACAATTCTACGTTCGACATCATCGATCAGGATCTCAGTGGGCTGACTCTCAAACTCGTACAAGGTGCGGGGTTGAGTGGAGTTGTCGTGCTCGAGAGTGAAAATAAGGCGGCGCACGCTAAATTTCCAGCCCTTCAGCTGCACGCGTGGGTTACGAACTCGAAGGGCCACGCGGGTCTCGGAGCAACAGCGCAATCGCCAATCGCTCCTGATGGAAGCTTTTCAATGGCAGGCCTGCCCGGTGGACCTGTGCAATTCTTGTTTTCTGGCAACCCGACAAACCCATTGGCGGCAAAAGGCTTCAGCCTCGCGCGTATCGAGCGTGATGGCGTTGCCTTACCGGATAAGGTGATCGAGATCAAGGAAGGCGAGCAGTTGACCGGTCTTCGCCTGGTCGTTGCTTACGGGACTGCTACGCTTCGCGGAATCCTGAATGCGGAGAATGGCACGCTGCCGGACGGCGCGCGCTTCTATGTCAGACTGACAAAGCCCGGTGAGAAATTGAGTAACCTGCGAACGCCGCAGGTCGACGCGCGCGGACATTTCCTGATCGAAAATATGGTGCCGGGCGTGTATGAAGTCCACGTTTCGGTTGGTGGTGGCGGGATGCAGCAGCGAAATACGAAGCGCGACGTTAGCCTTCAGGACGGTGTAACAACCGACCTTACAATCACGGTTGATCTGAGCGCACCGGCAAAGCCGTGACGATGATGAAACCCATCACCACTTCGATTCTCCTGATTTTTGTGTGCGTGATGATTCACGCGCAGCAGCCGCCATCCACTCCGAAGAAAGCGGAAGAACCGGTAACCGGTGTCATCGACGGCAAAGTGGTGAACGAGAACGGCCAGCCTCTGGCAGGAGCGTCGGTGTTTGTAAGAGCAATCAATTCTGCGGGCACTGCACGAACAACCATCAGCGACATCGATGGAAACTTTCGTGTGAGTGGCCTCGAACCGGCACTCTACACCGTAAACGGCAACGCCCCCGCCTACACGACAGCTCTCTCAGATCCAACTGCGCCGGCTTATTACCGCATTGGCGAAACGGTGCGGGTGGAGATGATTCGCGGCGGCGCTATTACCGGAACCGTTACGAACGCACTCGGCGAGCCAGTCGTCGCGGTTCGTGTCCGCGCCACGATGGTGCGCGACACACGAGGCGAGGTCCCGAAGGTGATGTCGTACGGGATGATGGAACAACCCACAGACGATCGCGGCATTTATCGTATCTATGGCCTTCGGCCCGGAACTTACATCGTCAGCGCCGGCGGGTCAGGTTTTTCACCTTCGTTCAGTCCATACGACGGAGATCTGCCGACGTTTGCGCCCTCGTCAACTCGCGATAACGCTGCGGAATTGATCGTGCGCAGCGGCGAAGATTCGAATGCCGACATTCGTTACCGTGGCGAACCAGGGCATGTGATTAGCGGTACCATTAAACTTGCGGGGACCAGCGGCGGCTCCATAACTTTGACGCAGGCAGGCAGTGTGATCCCGTTCTCGAATTCGTATCAAGCTCCCGGCGCTCGCGGGTTCGCTTTCAGTGGTCTGGGTGATGGTGACTACGAGCTCGTTGCTCAAGAGATAATGACAAATCCGGGCGCGACGATGCCGCAGTTCGCGCTGTCGGAACCGAGGCGAGTGAGCGTGAGAGGCGCTGACGTTACGGGCATCGAGTTGTCAACGCGACCGTTAGGATCGATCACCGGGAAGATCGTGATCGAGTCGTCGAAGGTACCCGAGTGTCAGGGCAAGCGCCCACCGCTGCTTGCGGAAACGGTGGTCCGGCTACAGCGATCCAAAGAAACAGAAAAAGAAGATACGCTGACTTTGCGATTCATCTCGAACTCGGCATCGCCTGACGCGACCGGCGCATTTCATCTGCGCAACCTGCTTCCCGGCAGGTATCAATTCGAGCCGCGATTTTATGCGCGCTACTGGTACCTGCAATCGATCACGACGACAACCGGAACACCGAAGCCGCAGAAGATCGACGCTGCGGCAAACTGGACCACAGTGAAGGCGGGCGAGCAGCTCTCGAACCTCACGATCACACTTGCACAAGGAGCAGCCTCGGTTCGCGGGCGCCTCGTAGTTCCCGAAGGTGTTGCGGCACCGGCCATGGCTGTTTATCTCGTGCCTGCCGAGCTCGATAAAGCAGATGATGTTTTGCGTTACTTTATAAGTGATCCTGGTAGCGACCTGACATTCACATTCAACAACCTGCCACCAGGAAAATACTTCGTGTTCGTCGATACGCCTTCAACAACATTGACGAAGCTTCGCCAACCCGAGAGCGCCCCCGCGCGCGCCAAGCTCCGGCGCAGCGCTGAGGCACGGAAGAACGAAATCGAATTGAAGCCCTGCCAAAACCTCGCGGACTACCAGTTGAAACAGTAGCCACGGATCTGTGTTTTATCCGTGTAATCTGTGGCTAGCTTGTCTTTCCTCCAAACCTTGACCATTCGCAAGATAGCTTGCTAGACTCAACGTACTTACCAAATAGGGCTTCGACGCAATCCTGCGTCCTCGGACAAACTCCCACAGACACGCGCGTGCGGCGCAGTCTGATATTTTCAAATTCGATGGAGGTGCATGGTGGGCTTCAAAGTCGGCCAGAAAGTCGTTTACCCGAATCATGGAATCGGGACCATCGAGCAAATAGAACAGAAGCAAATCGGCTCAACACTCCTGCCCTTTTACACGCTTCGTCTTGCTGCTAATAACTCCGTGGTCTTAGTTCCCGTATCCAATGCTTCAGAAGTTGGCCTGCGACCCCCAATTTCATCGGGCGAATGTGAAATGCTTTTCAAAGCGCTAGCAGATGATTTTTCTTCCCCCGCTAATGATTGGAAGGATCGCTTCAAGGAATTCACTGACAAAATGCGCACCGGCGACATCTTCGAGGTGGCCGATGTGCTCAAACATTTAACCTATCTCAGCAATATCAAACCCCTCTCTTTCCGCGAACAGCGGATGCTTGAACGTTCCCGTTATCTTGTAGTCTCAGAATTGGCCGCAGTTTGCCGCCAGCCCGAGTGCAACATCGAGCCCCGCGTCGATCAGGCACTCGCACGTGCTCACTCCAAGCACGATCGGCGACCAGTCCGCGCCCGCGCCGCCGGGGCTGCTTTGGGACACTGAAAAAAAGCACTTAACCACAGATTTCACTGACGCGATATGGATCGGCGCTGATCCGTATTTTCGGTGAGATCTGTGGCTCGTGCTATGATCACCACCCCACATGACAATCGCGGTAAAACTGCTTGCTGTTCTATTGCTGGTCGTAGCGAACGGGTTTTTTGTGGCGGCCGAGTTCGCGCTCGTGGGCGTGCGCTCGTCGCGCATCGAAACGCTCGCCGCCTCGGGTAGTCGCGCCGCGAAGCGACTGCTGGGCCTGCTCAAGAACCTCAATGCCTATCTTTCTGCCTGCCAGCTCGGAATCACACTCGCCTCGCTCGGCCTGGGCTGGATTGGCGAACCCACAGTCGCTCATCTGCTGGAAGGTCCGTTGTCAGGTTTTACTGAAACTCAGCGACACATCATCGCCTTCGCCATCGGCTTCATTATCATTACTGCGCTGCACATCGTGATTGGCGAACAGGCGCCGAAGTTGATGGGTCTCGCGCGCGCCGAAAGAGTTGCGCTCGCAGTCGCTCTGCCGTTGCAACTTTTCTATCGCGTCTTCAGTTTGCCCATACGCGCGCTCGACTGGGCCAGCGCCCGCACCGTTAACCTCGTCGGCATACCGGCGACGTCCGAACACGCGTCAATCTACACGGAAGAAGAGCTGAGAAAACTCGTCGACATGTCGCGCGACAGTGGCCACCTGCGCGCGGAAGAGCGACGTTTGATACATCGCGTGTTCGAGTTTTCTGACACTTTGGTGCGCGAAGCGATGGTGCCGCGCACGGAAATGGCCGCGATTCCGAACACGTGTAATCTTGAACAGATCACTAAAGCGTTCGATCAGCATCGCTATTCGCGTCTGCCGGTCTATCGCGAGTCGTTCGACGACGTGTGCGGGTTCATACACAGCAAAGACGTGATGCCTTACCTGCTGCATCCGGAAAAGTTCAAGCTCGAGGACGTGTTGCAACCGCCGCTGTACGTTATAGACACCGCGCGTCTCGAGCACGTTTTGCGCCAGATGCAGAAAGCAAAGATGCATTTCGGCTTCGTAATCGACGAGCACGGCGGACTCGAAGGCATCATCACGCTCGAAGACCTGCTCGAAGAGATCGTCGGCGAGATTTCTGACGAACACGACGAGGAAGTTAACGAGCAGATCACTGAGATCGATAAGAGTACTTACGTGCTGGCCGGCGGGCTCGCGGTTCGCGATCTGAATCGACGGCTGAAACTGTCTGTGCCCGAGTCCGAGGCATACACGACTGTCGGCGGGTTTCTGATGACTCAAGCTGGTCATGTTTTGAAGCCCGGCGAAGTCGTGCAGCATGATGGTCTTCTTTTCAATATCGAAAAAGTCGAGAAACGTCGCGTCATGCGCGTTAAGCTCGAGATTTTACAAACCAATGGAGAAGGGGAAGCAGAGGATGAGCTGGATCGAGCACGTTCAGGCACGTGAAATACTGGACTCGCGCGGTAATCCGACCGTAGAAGCGGAAGTGGTTTTAGCAGATGGTGTGATAGGGCGTGCCTCGGTTCCCTCAGGCGCTTCAACCGGTGAAAACGAAGCAGTCGAGCTTCGCGACGGTGACAAGAAGCGATATGGCGGCAAGGGAGTTTTACAGGCAGTTCGTAATGTCAACGAAGTAATCGCACCAGCGTTACAAGGGTTTGACGCACTGGACCAGGCGGAAGTCGATCGCGCCCTCCTCGATCTTGACGGCACTCCAAACAAATCGAAACTCGGCGCCAACGCACTCCTCGCCGTGTCGATGGCAACGGCTCGCGCTGCGGCGATTCAACTCGAGCTTCCACTCTATCGCTATCTCGGTGGTCCAAACGCACGCACGTTGCCCGTGCCGATGATGAACATCGTCAACGGCGGTGCACACGCTGATAACAACGTCGACTTTCAGGAGTTCATGGTTGTGCCGTGCGGTGCGCAGACGTTCAGTGAAGCATTGCGTATTGGCACTGAGATTTTTCACCAGCTCAAGTCGGTGTTGAAGAGTAAAGGCTACGCGACGAGCGTCGGCGACGAAGGTGGATTTGCGCCGAATTTGAAGTCGAATGAGGAAGCAGTCGAAACGATCCTCGAATCGATCGTGAAAGCAGGGTACACGCCGGGCAATGATTGCCTGCTCGCACTCGATCCGGCCGCGAGTGAGTTTTACGACGGTAAGAAATACGTCTTCAAAAAGAGCGACAAGCGAAAGCTATCGAGTGAAGAGATGGTGGCGTTCTGGAAGAGTTGGACCGAGCAGTATCCGATCATCTCGATTGAAGACGGCATGGCTGAAAATGATTGGACCGGGTGGAAACTGTTGACCGATGAGATTGGCGACAAAGTGCAACTTGTCGGCGACGATCTGTTCGTGACAAACACCGTCTTCCTGCAAAAGGGGATCGATCTCGGTGTTGCGAATTCGATCCTGATCAAAGTGAACCAGATCGGCACACTCACAGAAACCC
>DATHTI010000321.1:0-4507 GCA_035463335.1 Pyrinomonadaceae bacterium
TCCGTGGCCACCCCTGCCGACCCCATCGCGCGACGTTAGATCAACCGATCGCCAGTGACCGAGACGTAGTCTTGCCGGTAGTGGCAACCACGGCTCTGCCGGTTGTGTTGCGCTGCCTGCGCCACAATCAACGCCACCTCAACCGCATTGCGCAACCCGATCAACCCATCAGAAAGTTTCGTCGTCCGGTAAAACGTCTCGATCTCGTTCCACAAGTGTCGCAGCTCCCGAATCGCACGGGACAGACGGTCAGCGCTGCGCACCAGCCCAACGTAGTGCCACATGATGTTCTGAATTGTCTGCATGTCACCCTGGATCAACGCCGGATCCGGTTCGGCACTCAACCCACTCTCATCCCACGGCGGAATATCTTCAAACCGCGGTGTGTGGCCATTTCCCGCACTCAGCGCTCTCTCGATCTCCAACGCCGCACGATTCCCCCAGACGAGTCCTTCGAGCAGCGACGTCGAAGCGAGCCGATTCGCTCCGTGTACCCCTGTACAACTAATCTCACCGATCGCATACAAGTTTTGAATCGTCGAACGCGCCCACTCATCAACCAACACACCACCGCAGAAATAGTGCGCCGCCGGCACGACCGGCACCGGCTCACGCGAGATGTCGAGTCCCACCTTCAAACACTGGTCATAAATGAAAGGAAACCGCTCGCGAATCTTTTCCGCCGGCATGTGTGAGGCGATGTCGAGGAGCACGTAAGAATACCCGTTCGCTTCCATCTCGTGATGAATGGCGCGAGCCACGATGTCGCGCGGCGCAAGCTCCTTCCACTCCGGCGAATAGCGCTCCATGAAAGGGCGAAGCTCGGGCGTCAACAATACGCCGCCTTCACCACGAACGGCTTCGCTGATTAGCAAACCTTCAGCGCCGGGCGCAGCGAGTGCTGTTGGATGAAATTGAACGTACTCCGCATTTGCGATTCGTGCGCCGGCGCGATGGGCCATCGCCAGTCCGTCACCGCGCGCACCGACCGGGTTTGTCGTGTTGCGATAGATCCTTCCGAGCCCCCCTGTCGCGAGTATCGTCGCGCTCGCGAGATAACGATGCACAGTCTTTTCAGTTCGATCGAAGACGTAACAACCATGACAGGAGATTTCGCCGTAGTTGTCCAGCGGATTGCGCGAATGGTGCGGAAACGTGATGAGATCGACGGCAGTCGCGTCTGATTTGATCTTGATGTTCGGATAATTCTTCAGCGCTGCGACCAGGCCTTTCATGATTGCGCGGCCGGTAGCGTCGCCGACGTGAAGTATTCTGCGCCTTGAGTGCGCGGCTTCCTGTCCCCATACAGGCGTGCCTTCTTCGGTGTGATCAAAAACGACGTGGGCCGTGCGCTCAAGCACTTCGTTCAGCAGTTGTGGGCCTTCGTCAGCAAGGATGCGCGCCGCTGCAGGTGAAGTCACGCCGGCTCCGGCAGCGACTATGTCTTCGAAGAGCAACTGGGCAGTGTCGTCAGGACCGCGGCCGATGATGCCGCCTTGTGCGTAGCGCGTGTTTGATTCGTGAGCGTCGGAAGCGCGGGTGATGATGGTGATCTGTCGATCGGGATTTCGAGCGAGACGTAGAGCAGCAGTCGCACCGGCAATTCCGCAACCGATGATCAGGACTTCAGCATTTGCCATGAATCGGTTTTATATCCGTGTAATCTGTGGCTAGTCTTCTTTTCCAATCTCGAGCATTCGCTGCACCGAACGAAGCGCCCGTCTCCGAATGTCTTCGTCGATGACAATCTCAAATTGCTCTTTTTGCAAAGACTCCAGCGTGTCTTCGAGCGTGATCTGGTTCATGTGCGGGCAGCGCACACTGCACAACCGTAACATATCCTTCTCAGGATTCGCGGCCGCGATGTTGTCGCCCATCGAACACTCCGTCAACAACAGATACCGTGGCGCATTTGTCTGCTCAACATAACGGATCATCGCCGTCGTGCTGCCGGAATAATCCGAAGCAGCCACGACTTCAGGACTGCACTCCGGATGGGCCAGGATCACGACATCAGGAAACTGCTTGCGCACGTTCTGAATATCTTCAACACTGAACTTCTCATGCACTTCGCAGCGACCGGGCCAGCCGATCATCTCGTATTCAAGCTCGTTCGGAAAACGCATGCGCGGCTCGCGCGTCGGAAAAATGATCTGCTTGCCCGTCTCGCGCGCGACGTTGCCCGCGAGATACTCATCAGGAATGAAGATCACCTTATCAGTCTTCAACGACTTCACTACTGCAACAGCATTCGACGACGTGCAGCAAATGTCAGACTCTGCTTTCACATCAGCATACGTGTTGATGTAAGTAACGACCGGAACCCCTGGAAAGCGACGTTTCAACTCGCGCACGTCTTCCGCAGTAATGCTGGCCGCAAGCGAACAGCCCGCTTTCTCAGAAGGAATAAGCACCTTCTTCGTCGGATTCAGAATCTTCGCTGTCTCGGCCATGAACTTCACGCCGCAAAACACGATGATGTCTTTGTCAGTCTCTGCCGCTTTGCGACTGAGCTCCAGCGAATCGCCGACAAAATCAGGAATCGAATGGAAGAGCGCCGGCTCCATGTAGTTGTGTCCGAGGATGACAGCGTTCTTCTCAACTTTGAGTCGATTGATCTCCGCCGCGAGCTCAGCTTTGAGACGGAGCTCGAAGTCGGGAACTGTGTCGGCCAGGAGCCGGGTCAGCTTCTCGTAGATCGCATCAGTTGTCGTTCCAGTAGTAATCATCTTCTTCAAGCAACGAATTCAAGACTCACATCAAACACCGCCGGCGAATGCGTCAAAGCGCCGACCGAAATGTAGTCGACACCAGTCTTCGCCACTTCGAGCACATTATCAAGCGTAACGTTGCCAGACGCCTCCAGTTTGGCCCTTCCACCGCAGATCGCGACTGCTTCGCTCATCGTCTCTGGCGACATGTTGTCGAGCAGTATTCGGTCAACGCCGAGTGCCAGTGCTTCACGTACATCGTCGAGTGTGCGTGTTTCGACTTCGATCTCGAGCTTTGTCCCAGAAGCGCGCACGCGTTCGACTGCTTGCGTGATCGAGCCGGCGAAATCGATGTGGTTGTCTTTAATTAGCACCATGTCGAACAGGCCCGTGCGGTGGTTCTGACCACCGCCGAGACGAACGGCAAGTTTATCTGTGAGGCGCAGGCCGGGCGCTGTCTTGCGTGTGTCGATGATAGTTGCGTTTGTGCCGCCAACTGCATCGACGAATTTGCGTGTCAGGGTCGCGATGCCTGACATGCGGCCTAAGAAATTCAAAGCGGTGCGCTCACCGGTGAGGAGCGCTCGGGCTGGGCCTTCTACGTCTGCCAGCACGTCACGTCGTGTGACTTTTGAGCCGTCTTGTGTTTTTGCGAGGAATGTAACGTCTGAATTGAGATTGAGAAAGACATGCTTCGCCACGTCTAATCCGGCGACAATTCCATCTTGTTTGGCGACGATGCGTCCGCGCAGCGTAGCGCCGGCTGGGACGATCGTGTCAGTCGTGACATCGCCGGTACCGATGTCTTCCGCAAGCGCGTGTTGTATGTATTCGGAAATCAAAGTGTATCTTGCAACACGAGTAGGTTTCATGCAAAGAGCGGCCGCGGATTTTACGGATTGCTTGCCGCATTAAGACGGATCAGCAGGTCGCGCCCGTCCTGCGCCTCATTGCCGGAGAAATCCGCGGCGAGGATTCGCAACACGTAATCGCCTTTCGGCAACTGCGACGTATCCCAAACACCACGCGCGAATCGCCCATCTCGCACCGTGTTCGTCACCTCGTACAAGAACCTTGTCGTCTTGCTACCATAGACCGTGATTCCACTCTCATCCGCATACGCAACCTTCGTTGCTTCCCTGTCTTCCGGCAAACGGTTGAATAGCAGATTGATACGCGGCTCTTCAAATCCCGGCGCCGGTGTCCCGTCAGCTTTGAGCACCTGGTAACCGAGCTTGTACAACCCAAGACGGCGTCGATCAGGATTCATGTTCGCACGATCAAACGCATCGACGACGATCCGCACTGGCCCACTCACCACCAACCGTTCACCCTGCTTCTCCTTCAATTGCGCACCATTCGCGTCGAAGAGCTGAATGCCATCCTTCTCGATCTTCGGCGAAATATCGTCCTTAAAACCAACCGGCGCGAGCGAAAGCGGATTGATCTCACCGCCCGGTGGGCCGATATTCATATGAACGTGATACATCCGGTTAATGGTCCCAACCGCATCGCCGGGCCGGAAACGCGTGCCACGCCTGACTCTGACTCGCTCCAGTTTCCCTTCAGTGTTGTTCACCGGGATAAAACGCGGATCGTCAAACATCTTCGCGTATTTATCGCGTCCGACGTGCATGTGAATGTATGAGACCACGCCAACACGAAAGCCCTCGTTCAGCGTAGCGAAGCCCCAATTAGATTGCGGGCTGATGACTTTCTCCGAGCGTACGGCACGAACCGTTTCGCCGTAAGCACCAAAGACATCGAGCCCGCTGTGTAGATGGTGACGGCTGTCG
>DATHTI010000322.1:0-9416 GCA_035463335.1 Pyrinomonadaceae bacterium
CATGACGTGGACGCACCTTTTTTCAGCTACGTCAGTCGGGGAGTTTCGTTACGGTCTCGGCTTGAGGACTACGCTCGTAAACATCGCTGCCGGAAACGACACACCGATCATTCGCTTTTTTAATCCGACTCCCATTACAACGCAGTCGAGCATCGGCAGCGCCGGCAACTTCCCGATCCATCGGTTCCAGACTGATAACCAGTTTGTTTACAACTTCAACACCGTCTTCACCAGCCACCAGGTGAAACTCGGAACTGACATCCGCCGCCAGCGACTCGACGACCTCGCCGACAACTTTTCACGCGGCTTTTACAACAGCACGGCCGCGGCGTGTAACGGTATCAACTATGTGAACGGGTTCAACCAGCTCATCAACGGCTGCTCGCCGAATTTTCAAAAGGGCTATGGTCCATTCTTTCTCGAGAACCGCGTGCGCGAGGCAAATTTCTACGGTGAAGACAAGTGGAACGTGCGCCAGAACCTCGTGCTCAATTTCGGCTTGCGATATGAATACGTGTCGGCGCCGGAAGAAGCTGCGGGCCGTATCGACTACGGAATCAAGGCTGACAAAAACAACATCGAGCCGCGCTTCGGTTTTGCGTGGAGTCCGAGTTTTGATTCAGGAGTCATGAATCGACTGTTCGGCAACGTAGGCGATTCATCCATACGCGGTGGTTACGGAATTTTCCACGGACGCATTTTCCAGTCAGTGTTTTCACAGGGCGGCGCGACCGTTCGCTTCAATCCGCCGAATGCGTTTTTCTACAACCAGACGGGCGTGGCGACGCCGACCTTTAATCCAACCAACCTTGGCGATCCGACGAATGGTTTTGTCTTCGTGCCTGGTCCACAGACCGCGCGACACACGCTCACTCTGATCGATCCGAACCTCGAGATGCCTTACACGCAACAGTGGAACTTCACGTTCGAACGGCAGATGCCGTTTTCTTCTGCACTGCGTGTGAGCTACACGGGCAATCGCGGTATCGGGCTGCTGCGTTACGCGCTGGACAATCTGCCGTTGCACGATCCGGTTAACGGCGTGCTCGTTGTGAACCATCCGAACAACCCTGCGAACCTCCGCGGTAGAGTGATCAAGCTCGCGAGTGATTTCCGTTGCGCGGGCACAACCGGTTCTACGACGATACCGTTTACGGCGGAGTGTCCGGTGGCGGTGCCGATCGGTGAGTTTGAATACAGCTTCCGCGTGCCGCGCACGAACGAGCGCAGGCCGAATGGTCTTTTCGGAACGAATCTTTCCGTTGCGAACGCGGCGTGGAGCTATTATCACGGCATGCAGCTCGAATGGACCAAGCGACTGAGTAGCAATCTCAACTTCCAGGCTGCTTACACGTGGAGCAAGGCGATCGATACAACGTCTGAAGCGACGTTTGTCGGCAACGGCGACAGCAATCAAAACGGAAACAACACCCGCGATTCGCGTGCGCTTTCGCGTTTTCACACGCCGCACCGTTTTACTATCTACGGAACGTATCGTCTGCCGTTCTTCAGTGGCGATAAAGGCTTGCTCGGCCAGGCGTTTGGTGGCTGGCAGTTTTCAGCGGTTGCAAAGCTGGCGAAGGGAACACCGTTTACAGTCACAACTAGTGCGCTCGATCTGAACTTCGACGGTTTCAGCGAGAGCCGGCCGATACTTCTCGATCCGACCATACTTGGCCGTGGTGTGAATGAGCCGGCAACGTCGCGCATCTCGTTGCCGCGTTCTGCGTTCCGAACGTTGACCAGCGGTGACGTCAACGCAATACTCCTCGGACGCAACACGTTCTTCCTCGACGGTGTGAAGAACGTCGATATCGGCATCGCGAAGATTTTCCGGATGCCGTGGGAAGAACACCGGCTGACACTGCGTGCGGATCTGTTTAATGCCTTCAATCACGTGCAGTACGGCATTCCGAGCGCGTCGCTGGCGAATACAAATTTCGGCGCGATCACGGTGTTGGCTAACCAGTACGCACCACGAAACATTCAGGTGTCATTGCGGTATCAATACTGAGCATGAAGTTCACGTTTCGAATCTTATTCATCGTTGCGCTCGCTACGCTTTCTTATCCACAGATTACACAGACATCTGCGGCATCTGTGAAATCTGTGGATAAAAATGGTGAGGTGCGGGCGCTGTGGGTTGTGCGCACAACGCTCACGTCGCCAGAGAAGGTCCGCCAGCTCGTCGCTTCCGCTGCTGACAACGGCTTCAACACCTTGATCGTTCAGATTCGTGGCCGCGGTGACGCGTACTACAACTCACGCGTCGAGCCACGTGCGATCGAGTTAAAGGATCAGCCGTCATCATTCGATCCGTTCGCGCTCACCCTCGCGGAAGCACACAAGCGCGGCTTGAAAGTCCACGGCTGGATCAACACAAACCTGCTCGCAAATCTCGACACACTGCCTGTCCAGCCGGATCACGTTTACAACAAGCATCCGGAGTGGCTCGCTGTGCCGAAGCCCGTCGCTGCCGAGCTTTACAACATGTCGCCACGCGATCCGGCTTATCGCCGGAAGATCGTCGAATGGTCAAAGGCGAATCGTGGCGAGCTTGAAGGTGTGTACACGGGTCCCGCGAATCCGAAAGTGCGTGACCACATCTACAACATCTGGATGGATGTGTTGAAGCATTATCCGGTTGACGGTTTGCATTTCGACTACGTGCGTTTCGCGAGTCCTGACTTTGATTACAGTCGTACGTCGCTCGAGAAGTTTCGCAAGTGGCTCGAGCCGCAGTTGAGCTCAGACGAGCGAAAGCAACTGAAGCAGGCATTAAAGGCTAACCCACTCGCCGCGCCGGAAATGTTTGCAACGAACTTTGCAGACTTCCAGCGCGCGCAAGTGACAACGCTCGTCGAGCGGATCTATCGCGCCGTCAAGAAACGAAAACCCGAAGCACTGGTATCAGCCGCGGTGTTTGCGAACGATGAGAATGCATACACGCGTCGCTTTCAGGACTGGCGTCGCTGGTTGCAGATGGGAATTCTCGACGTGGCGTGTCCGATGGCGTATTCGACCGACACGGCTGTCTTCCAAAAACAGATTGAAGTGGCGACTACGACCGCGCGCAATGCGAAGCGCCAGGTGTGGGCGGGCATCGGCGCGTACCGCATCCCGTCAGAGTCTGCGGTGGAGAAGATCAACGTCGCGCGCGCGCTGAACGCGGAAGGTTTCATACTGTTCTCGTACGACTTTACCGCGCGGCCAAGCGAGCTAAATCCGGACGGCGCCTACCTCGAACGTATTCGCCGCGCCGCGTTCTAAACGCCGAAGGCGTTGGCTAATTTCAGCCCACGGTTCGAAGCGAAGCGAGAACCCTGGGATCGAAAGTAAAAAAGAAAGAACCCTGAAAGGGTTCGACAACTGGCGAACCCTTTCAGGGTTGATTCCGATTTATTTACCCATACCCAGGGTTCTCACTACGTTCGAACCCTGGGCTCAAATTAGCCAACGCCTTCGGCGTAATCGTGATAGTGTTGCGCAGGTACGAAGCTGTGTGTAAAAATACCCGGACTCGTTTACGAGCACCATCTTTCCAACGACAACTGTTTGTCTGAGTCACGAAAAAACACAGGTGTATTGTGGTTCTCCCAGCGTCTCGTCGGCCTATGCGTTGCTACGCCCAGACGGCCGGCCGGGCACCATCCACTAACCCCAGAAAAGGATTACCGTATGAAACGTCACATCCAGCTCAAAACCATCATCTCGTTGCTGACACTTCTGTTCGCGATCAGTGGCGCGGCGCTCGGCCAGGAAGTCACCGGCGATCTTCTCGGTACCGTCAAAGATTCGACCGGCGCACTCGTCAAAGGCGCGTCCGTAACCGTCACGGATCCCAGTAAAGCAAATGCCGTGGTCCGTACGTTGACAACAAACGACGACGGCGGGTTCTTCGCTCCAAACGTTACGCCTGGTGTCTACCAGTTAACGGTCGAAGCGCCAAACTTCAAGAAGTACGTCGTTTCTGATGTGAAAGTGGATGTGGGTCAAAAACGATCGGTTGATATCACGCTCGAGCCCGGAAACATTTCCGAAGTGGTCACCATCGCTGCTGATGCCGTCGCCGTTGAATTAACAACGCCGACAGCGTCAACACTGATCAGCGGCGACCAGGCGCGCGAGCTCTCGCTCAACAATCGCAACTTCGTGCAGCTCGTTGCGCTCGCACCCGGTGTTTCAAGCAATCTCGAGGATCAGGTCTACGTCGGCACGGTTAACCCGACCGGACAGGCAAACACCATCAACCTCGCGGTGAACGGTGCGCGCAGCAGCCAGAACACGTTTACTGTTGACGGCGCCGACATCACGGATCGTGGCTCGAACATTACGATTCAGGCGTATCCGAGTGTTGACTCGATCGGCGAGTTCAAAGTGCTCCGTTCGTTGTTCGCGGCCGAGTCGGGTCGCAGCGGCGGCGGTCAGGTAAACATCGTCACGCGCTCTGGAACGAACGAGTTTCACGGTTCGCTTTTCGAGTTTGTTCGTAACGAGAAGCTCAACGCCAACGAGTTTCTGCTCAACCAGACAGCACCGCTCGGACTTGACGAGAACGGCAAGGCAAAGCGTCCGCCATTCCGTTACAACAACTTCGGCGGCACGATTGGCGGTCCGATTTATTTCCCGCGCTTTGGCGAGGGATCGGGGAGCGCTCTCGTTAAGGTCCCACGGACTTACTTCTTCTTCTCAGAAGAGCAGCGAAGAGATCGCCGTTATCCGACACTTTCCTCGACGGTGCCTGATGCCCTTATGCGTCAGGGAATCTTCCCGATCGATATCTGCTTGAGAGCTAACGCCCCGACTGCGGCGACCGCACAATGTCTGGATGTGTTGCCAGCGGGCCAGGCGCTCTCTTCGCGCGTGCCCATCAATCCGGTCGCGCAGCAGTATCTCACTTTCATTTACAACAACCTGCCGCTGCCGACGAATGCGCTTACCCGCGCGCTTACTTTCCCGGCAAAGAACGTCGCCGATTTCCGGCAGGAGATCCTCAAGATCGATCACGCTGTGAATGACAAGATCTCGATGTACTACCGTTTTGAGAACGACAAGATTCCGACGGAAGACGTCAACGCGTTGTTCTCATCCGGTTCGGGTCTTCCCGGTGTCTCAACCACCAGCACAAACTCGCCGGGGAAGGCGCACACGTTCCAACTTACTTACGTCATCAGTCCAAAGGTCATCGCCGTCGGTCGTTTCACACATGGCTACGGCGCCATCCTGAGTGAAAACATCGGCTTGCTCGCATTACGGAACTCGCCGATCACTCCGAATTTGCCGTTTCAAAATGAACGTGACCGTGTTCCGACAGTCACCGGCAACGGGTTCAGTAATTTGCAGAGTTTTGGGCCGTATGACAACTTCTCCTGGAAGCAGAATTACGACGGCAGCATGACGTGGATTCATGGCGGGCACACGCTGAAGTTTGGCGGCATCTTCTCGCGCTACCGCAAGAATGAGAACGCTCTGGCAGGCAACAACGAAGGTCTCTACAACAACTTCCTGAACACGGTAGCGAGCAGCCCGAACCAGCTCAGCGTGCTCGCGCCGCAGGTCCCCGGTCAGGACACGAACGCAGCGCGACGTACCAACTTCCAGGCGTTCGCAAACTTCCTGATGGGCAATAACGTGCAATTCACGCAGGCTCACTTCGATTACACTGCCGACCTGCGACAGAAAACAATCGAAGGCTACGCCCAGGATGAATGGCGCGTGCGGCCAAACCTGACGGTTTACTACGGCGTGCGTTACTCCTACTTCGGATCGCCATACGACCAGAATGGACGTTTGACCAACTTCGTTCCCGAGCTTTGGAATCCCGCTGCCGCGCCTTTGGTAACCGGCGCCGGAAACCGTGTTGCCGGTGCGGGCAAGAACTTCTGCAACGGCCTGATTGCCAATGCGCAAAACTTCCTGACGTCGGCCAATTGCACGCCGGTAGCTTCGCCCTATGGCAAGTATGTGGTGGATTCGCCGAAGAAGAACTTCGCGCCACGCTTCGGTATCGCGTGGGATCCTTTCGGAACCGGAACGACTTCGATCCGCACCGGCTACGGCATCTACCACGATCAAGTTTTGAACGGCACGCTGCTACAGATGATCGGTCTGAATCCGCCCTACCAGGAAACAATTCAGATCCAGAATACGCGACTCGATCAGCCACTACCGCCCGGTTCCCCGATCACCCTCGTTGCCGCAGCAACTGCACCTAACTTGCGCGGTATCCAGGCCGATTGGACCGACCCGTACATGCAGCACTGGTCTTTGGACGTCCAGCGCCAGCTCGATTCAAACACCGTGGTCACATTTGGCTATTTTGGTTCAAAAGGAACACACCTGATCGGTGCTTTTGAGCTGAACGAGCTGCCGCCGGGGTTCGCGATCTCGAGGGGCGCGACCGGCTGTGCAGTCGGCGCGTCAACGACTCCGACCGCGCCCTGCCAGGTTGCAGGTCAGGCTTTTGGTGTCGCCGGTCTCTCGAGCAACATCCTCGACCAGATCCGGCCGTTCCGCGGTTACCGTTCATTGACGATCATTCAGCCGCGCTTCAATTCGAGCTATCACAGTCTGCAAGTCTTCGCTCAGCGTCGCTTTGCTGGTAAATCGCAAGCCAGCCTGGCCTACACGTGGTCCAAGAACCTGACCGACAACCAGACCGATCGCTCGACTGCACCGCAGAGCTCGTTCGACATCAGCCTGGAAAAGGGCCGTGCGGCGCTCGACCGCCGTCACGTGCTGACGGCGAACTACAACTACGAGCTGCCGTTCTTCCTGAAGGAAGACAACGGGTTGGTGAAGAACGTGCTCGGTGGTTGGGAAGCGTCAGGCATTATTGTTTACAACACCGGCCTGCCGCTTACGCCAGCGACGTCGGCCTTCGATCCGGCGGGTCTCGGATTCATTCCCGCGCTCATCGCGGGCGGCCGTCCGAACCTGCTTTGCGATCCAAACGAGAACGCTCCGCACACGCAGCAGGAGTGGTTCAATACCGCGTGTTTGCAGGATAACCCGACGGTGAACTCCGGCATCCCGAATGTAATCGGAAACGCCGGGCGCGGCATCATCAATGGCCCGCCGACGTTCCGCGTTGATTTCTCGATGCTGAAGAACATTCGCTTCGGTGAGACCAAGCAACTGCAACTGCGTGCCGAGGCTTTCAACGTTTTCAATCACACGAACTTCAAAACCATCGGCAGCACCAACGTGACTTCAGCGCTATTGGGGGTGGTCACCGCGACGCGAGATCCGCGCACGATCCAGCTTGGCGCGAAGTTCATTTTCTAAAAGGTGAATTGGCTACAACGGCGGGGGCAAGCCCCTCTTCCTGACTTGTTCTTCTCCCACGGACTCAGTGGAATGAACAGGGCAGGAAGAGGGGCTTGCCCCCGCCGTTGAGGTGTTGCGGGCACCGCTTTATTGAAGATGTCTACGGTTCTGAAAAACGCACGTGTTGTTTTGCCGGATCGCGAAGTCGATGCGGACGTGCTCGTCGCCGACGGCACGATCGCTGAGATCGGTAACGGTCTCGACGGCGCCGAACAGATCGATCTCGCGGGTACGACGCTGCTGCCGGGTTTTATCGACGTTCACATTCACGGTGCGATGGGTGTCGACGTGATGGAGGCTGATCCGGCGGGCTTGCGTGAAGTTTCCGTCTATCTTGCGTCGCAGGGGGTGACGTCGTGGCTGCCGACGCTCGTGCCGGGAAGTGATGAGGCTTATGCAAGTGTGGCTGCGGTCGTCTCGGAATGTTTGAACGATCGTGCGGGAGCGCGTGTACTTGGCCTGCATTACGAAGGACCTTTTGTTAACACCGCGCAGTGCGGTGCGTTGCATACCGAATACTTCAAGACGTATTCCGCGCCTTCAGATCTGGGTTCGTTGCCGGTGCCTGAGAATGCAGTGCGGATGATCACGATGGCGCCTGAGATTTCAGGCGGCGTTGAGCTTGTGCGCGAGTTGAAGAAGCGCGGCTGGGTAATCTCGATCGGTCACACGCGCGCTGATGTAGAGAGATTGAATGAAGCTTGTGAAGCAGGCGCGAGGCACATGACACACTTCATGAATGCGATGGCGCCGTTGCATCATCGCCGTCCCGGACCGATCGCGTGGGGCCTCTCGCGCGATGATGTCACCGTTGATCTGATTGCTGACGGAATACATCTCGATCCGTTCATGCTGCGGTTGTTGCTGAGGATCAAAGGTGTGAGCGGCATCAGCTTGATCAGTGATGCAATCGCGGCAGCAGGGAAGGGCGACGGCTCGTATCAAATCTGGGGCGAAACAATCACCGTACAGAACGGCCGCACGGCAAACGCAGCGGGAAGCATCGCCGGATCGGTGATCAGCATGCTCGACGCTGTGAGGTTATTGCATTCACTCGGCGTCTCGTACGTTGACCTCGCCCGCATGGCCTCATCTAATCCCGCCTTGCTGCTCGGCGTCGATCACGACCGCGGCTCGATCGAAATCGGCAAACGCGCCGACCTCGTCGCTCTGGATCAATCAGATCTCCGCCCAAAATCCGTGTTAATCCGTGGTGAAGTTCACTCATAAAAACCCGCCTGCTCGTAAGCCTGGTCTACAAGTTCAATCGGATGACAGACGCGCAGCGACATTCCCGAAAGGCACGCGCCCGCACCGATGTGCATCTGGCAACCGGGATTCCCTGTCGCGAGTACAGCCGCGCCCGTCTCTTTGACGTGGTCCAACTTTTCTTTCAGGACGCGCTGTGACATCTCGGGTTGCAGCAGGTTGTAGACGCCTGCGGCGCCGCAACATCTCTCGGTGCCGTTGAGCGCCACGAAATTCTCACCTGCCACAGCGCGCAGCATACGTTCAGAAGCTTCGCCGCTGCCTTGCCCGTACATGAGATGACACGAGGTGTCGTAAGTCACGCTTTGATCCAGGGCAGCAGGCGCAATTCGCATCGCGCTCGTAGCGAGTTGCTGGCTCACGTCGCGCACTCGCGCGCTGAAGTTTCTCGCTTTCGCGGCGAGGCTTTCATCGTGCGCGAACAGATGCCCGTACGTCGTCAACATCGCGCCGCACCCGCCCGCATTCGTGATGATCGGCGCGTCAGAATCGAAAGCCGCGATGTTCTGTCGTGCAAGCTCCCGTGCGCCGTCGAGATCTCCGGCGTGAGCATGCAGCGCACCACAGCAAGCCTGGCCGGCCGGTGTCTTCACGTCAAAATTGTTCGCTTCCAACACACGCTCGGTCGCGCGATTCACACGTGCAAACAGCCCCTCACCCACACACCCTCTAAACAACGCGACACTCTCGCCTTTGCCGCTTTCTTTGTGCCTTTGCGTTCTGGCGCGAGAAACTTCCTTCGAGCTCTCGATCAGCGCTGTGGCAAACTCCGCCCGCGGCGAGATCAATCGCGCCAAACCCGACTTCAACACCACCCG
>DATHTI010000323.1:0-7824 GCA_035463335.1 Pyrinomonadaceae bacterium
ACCGCAGTCTTCCATGATGAACTTTTCCATATCGTCGTAGCCCATCGGCAGCTCGTAAACGCCCGGAAGCTTGACGTGACCGGAGACGGACCACAGCTTCGTGCCGCCGCTCTTCTCTGTTCCGAGTTTTTGATAAGCCTCGCCGCCCATCAGGATGATGTCAGGCACGGCCGTGAGCGTCTCGACGTTGTTCACGACAGTCGGCGCCGCATACAAACCGGAAACAGCAGGGAAGGGCGGTTTCATACGCGGGTGCCCGCGCAGACCTTCGAGCGAGCTCAGGAGCGCGGTCTCTTCACCGCAGATGTACGCGCCCGCACCGGTGTGTGTGTGGATCTCGCAGGAGAAATCAGTGCCCAGGATCTTATTGCCGAGGAGTCCTGCTTTTCGTGCTTCCTCGAGCGCGACGTCCATGATGTCGATCAGATACCTGTACTCGCCGCGCGTGTAGATGTATCCGGTTTTTGAATTGAGCGCATACGCGGCGATCAGCATGCCCTCGATGAGCATGTGCGGATCGCGCTCCATCAGGTAGCGATCTTTAAAGGTGCCTGGCTCGGATTCGTCGGCGTTGCAGACGACGTACTTCGGCTTTGGCGAATCTTTCGGCACGAAGCTCCACTTCATTCCGGTGGGAAAACCCGCGCCGCCGCGCCCGCGCAGTGCCGACTTCTTCACTTCGTTGATCACGTCGTCCGGCGACATGCCGTCGAGCACTTTTTTGAGCGCTTCGTAGCCTCCATTTGCCCGATAGACGTCGAGTGCGCGCGAGTTCTCGAGATGAACTCGACGGAGCTGTAGTGGTTCACATCCGATTGCTTCGATACGCATTAAGGCAACTTGTCCAGTATTTGATCGATCTTTTCCAACGTCAGATTCTCGTGATAATCGAAGTTGATCTGAAACATCGGCGCCGTGCCGCACGAGCCGAGACATTCGACTTCACTCAACGTGAAGCGCCCGTCGGCAGTCGTCTCGCCGGTTTTGATCCCGAGTTTCTTCGAACAATGTTCCGTGACTTTCCCCGCGCCCATGATCTTGCACGAGAGCGTCTTGCAGACCTGAATGTGATACTTGCCAACCGGCTGCGTGTGGATCATCGAGTAGAACGTCGCGACTTCCCAGATGTCGGTGACGCGCACCTTCAGACGATTGGCGAGATAGAGCACGCCCGGCGGATCGAGATAGCCACGCTCACGCTGCACGATGAACATCAACGGCAGGATGGCCGAGCGCGCCACCGGATACTTCGCCAGATGTTGATCAATCTCCGCCTCGACTTCCGCTGAAAACGTTGCCGGCTCAACCCCCAGATTGACAGGCTGCGACAGCGGTTGAATGTTTACGATCTGCGTGCTCATCCGTAAGAAAATCCGTGTTATCTGTGGTTAACGATCAATCTCTCCCAACACGATATCCAGTGATCCAATGATCGCGACAATGTCCGCCACCATCTCGCCTTCAGACATCACCGGCAGCGCCGAAAGGTTAATAAAACTCGGACCACGAAAGTGAACTCGATTTGGCTTTGGCCCACCATCCGACTTCATGTAAACACCGAGCTCGCCCTTCGACCCTTCAATCGGGAGATAAACCTCGCCCGCCGGCACGTCGAAGCCCTCCGCAACAATCAGGAAGTGATGGATCAATGCATCCATATGACTCTTCATCGCTTCACGATCGGGCAACACGACTTTCGGCGCGTCAGCTTTGATCGGTCCCGGCCGCAAACGCGACAAAGCCTGCACTGAGATCTTGTGCGACTCAGTCATCTCGCGCATGCGCACCATGTATCGCGCCCAAACATCACCGTCGGGCTCAGTCGGCACTTCAAAATCGTACTTCTCATAACTGCTGTACGGGTTCGCCCGGCGGAGATCGAGATTGACGCCACTGCCGCGCAGGCATGGCCCAGCCAGACCCCAGTCAATTGCGTCTTCCGCGGAGATGTAACCGATGCCTTGCGTGCGTCGCTGGAAAATCTTGTTTCCCGTCAGCAGCTTGTGAAACTCATCGAGCGATTGCGGAAAGTAATCGAGAAACTGTTTGCAGCGATTCTCAAAACCTGCCGGCAGGTCCATCATCAAACCACCGATGCGGAAGTACGACGGTGTTAGTCGCCCGCCTGACGCAGCCTCGATCAGGTTCAGGATCTTTTCGCGCTCGCGGAAGCAGTAAAAGAAGACTGTCATCGCGCCAATGTCGAGCGCGTGTGTGCCGAGCCAGACGAGATGCGACGCGATGCGCTGTAGCTCGCACATCAACACGCGAATAGTTTGCGCGCGCTCGGGAATTTCGAGACCGAGCAGCTTCTCGCCGGCCATCACGTAAGCGAGGTTGTTACCGAGTGGATTCAGGTAATCCATGCGGTCGGTGATAACGATGCCTTGCTGGTATTTCTTGTACTCAAACAGCTTCTCCATGCCGGTGTGGAGATAGCCGATGTCAGGCGTGGCTTTCACGACCATTTCGCCGTCCAGCACCAATTCGAGGCGCAGCACGCCGTGTGTCGACGGGTGTTGCGGACCCATCGAGATCGTCATCTGCGTGTCGAGCGGGCGATCGACGATTTCGAATTGTGGCGGGATCGTTGCTGAGCTCATAAATACTTAACCACAGATAACACGGAAAAAATACAGATTAATACCGATCATTTAAGGCTGTATGGTTCGTAGCCGCGTAATGGGAAATCCTTTCGCAATGCGTGGCCCTGCCAATCGTCTGGTAAAAGTATGCGTCGCAGATCCGGGTGACCGTCGAAGATCACGCCAAACAGATCGAAAGTCTCGCGCTCGTGCCAGTTTGCTGTTTTCCAAACGCCGGTCACTGTCGGTACGTGCGTGTCTTCTTCGTTGAGCACGACCTTCAGTCTGAGGCGATGGTGCTTAGTCGTTGAAAAAAGGTGATAGTTGACTTCGAAGCGCGGCTCTTCTTCGACGCCGCGATCTGCTCCGCAAATATCCGCAAGAAAATCGAAGCGTGTTTCCGGGGAAGTTTTCAAAAAGGAACAGGCGTCGACGAGGTATTCGCGGGGTACGATGATAGTCGTCTCGCCGAAAGCGATGATTACTTCGCTTACCCATTCCGGACGTTCACGCTGTAACGCCGCCACTAACGGTGACGGCGCTGCTTCTGAACTTGGGGTTTGTTCCGGCGACTGTTGTTCTATATTTTCGGGACCTGATGTCATCCGCGCTTGTTGCTCGACTCTCTAAGTAGAACGACGCCGTTCGTGTCTCGAAGCGATCGTGTAAGGCCGCGACTCCGGCAAAGTGTTCTGCCGTGCAGTCGAGCCATCGGTAATCGGCAATGTGCCGGGCACCACGGCTTCGCGTGCTTCATCTTCGGGAATGTCCTTGCGATCGCGGACGCTCTCTTTCATCACTTTGTCCTGGAGCATCATCACGGCGTGAATCAACATCTCGGGGCGCGGAGGACAACCCGGAATGTAGACGTCAACCGGAACGATCTTGTCGACACCCTGGACGATGGCGTAGTTATCAAAAACACCGCCCGACGTGGCGCAGGCGCCCATCGAGATCACCCACTTCGGCTCCGGCATTTGATCGTAAATTCGACGCAGCACTGGCGCCATCTTGCGCGACACGCGGCCGGAGACGATCATCACGTCAGCCTGTCGCGGGCTGGCGCGAAATACTTCCGAGCCAAAACGCGCGAGATCGTTTCGAGCTGAAGTCGCATTCATCATCTCGATCGCGCAACAAGCGAGACCAAATGTCGCCGGCCAGAGTGAAGACTTGCGCGCCCAGTTGATCAGCGAATCGAGGCGCGTGGTCAAAACCTCCGGTAAAGCTTCGGCAATTACGTTCTCTAAACCCATTTAACTTCCTTTAAGCAGCCGTCCGCTGCTTCTTCTCAATCCTTCGTGCTTCCAGGTCGGCCAAAGCTCTCGCTTGGGCTTCCGCTTCACGTCGTGCTTTCTCGCTCCAGTCGAATGCGCCCTTTTTAACGATGTAGATGTAACCGATAAATAGCAGACCTACGAAGATCATCATCTCGAGGTATGCAAACGCACGCATCGCCGGACCTTGTGCCGCGAGTGATTTGTACACTGTTGCCCAGGGCACCAGAAAGATCACTTCTATATCGAACAGGATGAAGATCATCGCGATCAGGTAGAACTTCACCGAGAAACGCTCTCGCGCGGAGCCTACCGGGTCCTTACCACACTCGTAAGGCATCAACTTCGTTCTTGTTCGCTTACGTTGTCCGACGAACTGGGAGAGGAGAACGTTGCCCACCGCGAAGCCGGCCGCGACGATGAACATCAGCAGAATGGGCAAGTAGTCGTAAAGACGGAAACTCATCTAAAGCACACTATCACCGGCCGCTGATTGCTTCGCACCCAAACAATCGTATGCGGTCAGTGTCACTCGATCCACGAGATTGAGAATCATTGTACAAGCGTGATGCTAGTCGAACTGATCAAGGGTGTCAAGCAACGTCTCCGGCGGGGATCAGGCGGGGAAAAATGCTGATTGACCGTGAAAAAATGCTTGTGTTACCGTTCAGGAAAACCTGCTTGCGAGTGGGTTTGAGCAGCCTCCCGGTTTGAAGTTGAAAGGAACCTCTGTTGCAGAAGATCACCCGGCGCGCTACCGCGCCCGGTTCTGACAAACTGTGATTACCGGATTCAATACCGATATCGAGCATGATGGCGTTGTCTATCATGTGCAAACCGAGGACAAGGGGCTCGACTCACCAATCATCCTCTCGCTCGTCTACGTCGGCGGCACGATCCTGGCCAGCAAGCGCTCTCCTTATGAAGATCTGATCGCGTCAGGGTTTAGCGACGAAGTTTTAGCTGAGCGGCTGAAGCGACAGCACCGGTTGATTTGCGCCGCGATCAACTCGGGACGTATCGACGATCTCAAAAAGATGAGCGGGCGCCCGAAAGAAGCGCCGCAAAAGGCGGACGCTGTTGAGGAAGAGGCTGCGGAAGAAGTCGAGACCGCAACGGCGTCAAGTATCGAGGAGCCGTTTGAGATCGAATACTGGCCGGTGTCGCAGGAGTGGACGCCGCCGCCTGCGCCGGCCGATGAAGAGCTCGCAGCAGTGATGGAGCCTGGCATGGAGCCGCGTTATGAGCCGGTTGAATTCATACCGCCCCCTGCTGAGCCTGAGCCGGTCGTTGAAGAACCTGTAGAAGCTGAGGAGCTCGTGGATGAGCCCGATCTCGAAGATGGCTTGTATATTAGCCTGCTTGATGACGATGAGTTTTACTCGGGTAAGCGTTACACGTTGCGCGTCCTGGTGAACAACCGCACGAATGGTGACGAGAAGCCGCTCGCGAACGTGGCTGTGTCAGTGAAGGTGCTTGGTACGACGTTCAGGCCGCTGATTTACACGTTGAAGACGGAGAGTGATGGAGTAGCGAGTGTCAGCACAGACATTCCGCAGTTCAACTCAGGCCGGGCCGCAGTCCTCGTGCGCGCGGTGACGAAGGGTCAGGCCGCCGAATTGCGCCGCATAATTCACCCGGCAGTTTAGTCCGCAAAAAAGCACAAAAATCACAAAAGAGAAGTCCGAGTTTAGAGTTCAGCCTTTAGGCTGCGGTTTTTGACGGAGCAAGCTAAAGCTTATACTCGAGCTATTCAAATCTCCTTTTGTGCTTTTTGTCCTTTTGTGCTTTTTTGTGAACTAATGAAAGTCTTCGTTAATGGCGAGCAAAAAGATTTTGGTGGTGGGATTTCCTTAGCTGACTTAATCGCTCAATTAGATCTACCTGCGGCGCGAATCGCGATCGAACTTAATCGTGAAGTCGTGCGTCGTAGTGATTGGGGCAGTACTATCTTGAAGGACGAAGACCGGATCGAGATTGTTCATTTCGTTGGTGGAGGGTAGAGATTGATTATCGGCGGGAGAGAGTTTTCATCGCGGCTGATTATCGGGACAGGGAAGTATCGCAGCTATGAAGAGATGCGCCGCGCGCATGAGGCTTCAGGCGCGGAGATGGTGACGGTCGCCGTGCGGCGCGTGCCGCTCGATCGCAGTAGTGAGTCGTTTCTCGATTACCTGAGTCCTGCACTTCAGATCCTGCCGAACACCGCCGGCTGTTACACCGCTGAAGACGCTGTAAGAACAGCTCGACTAGCGCGCGAAGCTTTGCAGACAGATCTCGTCAAGCTCGAAGTCATCGGCGATCAGACAACGCTGTTTCCCGATAACGAGCAGACGCTCGAAGCCGCGCGCATCCTCGTGAAAGAAGGTTTTGTCGTGCTGCCCTACTTCAACGACGATTTGATCATGGCGAAGAAGCTCCTCGACGCCGGTTGCGCCGCGATCATGCCGCTCGCAGCACCGATTGGATCGGGTCTGGGTGTTCAGAATCCGGCAAACCTGCGCATCATGCGCGAGCAGTTGCCTGACGCGACGATGATTGTCGATGCTGGTGTGGGAACGGCGAGTGATGCGGCAATAGCGATGGAGCTTGGGGCTGATGGCGTGTTGATGAATACGGCGATCGCTGAGGCTGCGGATCCTCCAAAGATGGCGACGGCGATGAAGCTCGCGATCGAGGCTGGAAGGTTGGCGTATGAGGCTGGAAGGATGACGAAGCGGTTGTATGCGAGTGCGTCGAGCCCGTTGACAGGCGTGATCAGGTAAGAAAAAGCCAACCACAGATTACACGGATTTTAGTGAGAGCGTGATTTGTTCCTGCTCACGCATGACGCGATCGCCAAGTTCCGTTGTTGATATCGTCGGATAAGCGCCAGGTTTCACTTTCAGACACCGCGCTTCGACAAGCGCATCTATATAAGTTTCAAGTTCATCCTGCGCCATATCTCTCAACAAGCCGTAGGTCGAAAGCTCATTGAGCTTCGCAGTTATCACTTGCTTCGCCGACGAGCCTCGCAACGTCGAGATCAATAACTTCTTACCGTAACGTCCATTCATCCGTTTCGCGCACGCGAGTATTTTCCGCACGCGCAGCAATTCGTCAGCGGTCAATTCGCGTGGAGCGGAATCAACAGGCGCAGAGGATATGGGCGCGCTCGTTCTTGGTTTGCAATTACCACACGTCCCACACCGCCGCTCGCTCTTGCGATCGCCGAAGTAATTCAGGATGTGTGCGCGATAACAATAATCCGTGTAGCAGAAGTCGATCATCGCGCGTAGCTTGCGGCGCTCGAGCTCGCCACGACGCGACACCTCTGCCGGATCGATACGCAACTTATCTACAGGACCGCTATCGAGCATGATGATGCTGCGACCCTGTTGCGCGCCCCGGCCGCCGCGGTTCAGTGCGGGCGCCGTGCGTTGAATGTGTCCGGCGCGTTCAAGCACATAGAGCGCCGATTGCACCGCCATCTCATTGCTTTCCCCCGCTCGTCGCGCAATCTCCTGCGTCGAGAGCTCGATTCTTCTGAGCTCGGTTGCGGCGAGTGAATCGTAAACCTGTTTGATGATGCTGATGTCGGGGTACGAGCCTTCGATGAAGAAGTCGTGCGTGTTCTTGTCGGCGTAGTTGAAGAGCAGGACGCACGTTGAGGGCAGGCCGTCGCGACCGGCGCGCCCGATCTCCTGGTAATACGCCTCGATCGAGCCGGGCATCTGGTAATGGAAAACAAAGCGGATGTCAGGTTTGTCGATGCCCATTCCGAACGCGTTCGTGGCGACGATCATTTGTGTGCGGCCGCTCATGAAATCATCCTGCGCGCGGACGCGCATGGCGTCGCTCATGCCCGCGTGGTATTCCGACACTCCGAGGTCAAGCGCTTTCAGCTTGGCTCCGACCTGTTCCACTGCTTTTCGCGTCGAGGCATAGATTATTCCGGAGCCGGGAGTTTGCTTCGCGAGGTT
>DATHTI010000324.1:0-4419 GCA_035463335.1 Pyrinomonadaceae bacterium
TGTTGCCGCGTTTGATCGCAGGTCAGGATTCGGCGTTCTCGCGTTTGGCAGGCGGTATCGGCGGCAGAGGTCCCGGCGAAACGAAACTCGAAACCGATCGTCGTCGCGTCCGCGATCGCATCAATCGTCTCGAGCGTGAGATCGAGGCACAGCGACAACGACGCCAGGAGCGTCGCAAGGGTCGAACAAGACACGGGCTGCCAGTCGTCTCGATTGTGGGCTACACCAACGCCGGAAAATCTACGTTGCTAAACGCACTGACGAAGAGCGCCGTACACGCCGAGCAGCGCATGTTTGCGACGCTCGATCCGACTTCGCGAAGACTGCGGCTGCCACGCGAGCAGGAAGTGATCATCAACGACACTGTCGGTTTTATTCGCGCGCTGCCGCCGGATCTGCTTTCAGCCTTCCGCGCGACGCTCGAAGAGATCAGCGACAGCACATTATTGATTCACGCGGTAGACATTTCGAACCCGCGCTGGGTGCAGCAGGTCCAGTCGGTAAAGCGAATTTTGGCTGATCTAAAACTGGCAGAGATTCCGGCAATACTCGCACTCAACAAAGCTGACCTGGTTGATGCGGAGACGGTTGAGGCGGCAGTCAGGCAGGCGCGACAACTCGATAGCGGAGAGACCGTCGTTATCTCGGCAATCAAGCCGTCGACTCTCGATGCTTTACTTGAAAAAGCGGGAGCAGTCCTGGCCCGCAACCTTGCCGCAGCATAAAAAGTGGCCACAAAAGGCACAAAAAGCACAAATGATGATTTATCGAAAACCAAAGAACTAGCGATATATCTTTTGAGTACGAATAATCAGAAACAGTCTTTTGTGCTTTTTGTGCCTTTTTGCGGCGATCTTTCTTGAGGCATATGGGGCTTCGACCACGATTCAAAAGTCCGTTAAGCCAGGCGCGCGATAAGACTATCGCTTATCTAATGCGGCCGCTGCTGCTGTTCAAGCCGCGCACGCGCTTCCTGATCGCCTGTAGCGTACTCGTTCTCCTGACCACTATTCTCCTCCTCACCAACCGCGGCTCCAGCTTCAATGAAAATTACCAGCTCGGCGAAGTGCTCAGTCGCTCGATCATCGCTCCGACCGATCTGAGCGGAGTGGACCAGGCTGAAACCGAACGTCGTAAAAACATCGCCAGAGAAACTACTCGCCCCGTCTTCAATTTCGACTCGAGCCGTGCGGAAACTTCGGTACAAAGCTTTCGCTCTGCCTGGGACGATCTCAAGGCACAATCAACGGCCGGCCAGAACAAGTCGCTCGTGTGGAACGGTGAAGGCGGTGCCGCAGTCGCGAAAGCGATCGCCGCGCACAACTTCGACGAGGCTGATCTCGACCGTATCGCTTCGATCCTCCGCGAGATCGGCGGGGGCTACATTTACGACGACGCGGACGCGGAACGTTTGCAACAGGAGATTGTGCTCGTCGAGGTGCACAACCCCGTCGCACAGATGATCGTCCCCGCGCCCCGAACGAGGATGACGGCGCTCTCAACAGCCCGCCGCAACCTCGAACAGCGAATCCTTACTCTACCGGGTTGGTCGGCCGAGCAAAAAACCGCGCTCACGGCTGCGCTAGCGCCGCTAATTCGCTCCAATGTCGTCCTCGATCAAACCGCAACTGCAACTGCTCGTGAAACCGAAGCCAGCCGCGTCGCGCCGGTCGTGATCTCTCTGAAACGCAATCAAGTGGTCGCGCGCGAAGGCGACACCGTGACCCCCAGTATTCTCGCGCAGGTCACGGCCATCAAGAGCTCGGGCCATTCAGGACGGCCGTGGAACAACTTCCTGGGATTGCTACTGGTGGTGACTGCGGTCTACTGGGTGGCGTGGAAGTTTGCGGAACACAGAAGTGGCGGCAGTCTGCTGACTTTGACGAAACATAGGGCCTTCGCACTCGTCGGCTCCGCAATCCTCGTCCAGACCGCGCTCATGAAAGTCGGCTTCACGTTCGGCGACAGCATGGCAGCGCGGATGCAGCCGCCTTTCAACGATCCCGTCATCTGGAACTTCGCCATACCTTACGCTGCCGCAGCGCTGCTGGTCGCGATGCTGGTCGACACACAACTCGCTTTCCTGACCGGAATCATCACGGCACTCTTTGCGGGGATGCTGGCGCCATCGGGAATGCAGAAAGCACTCTTCGCGATGGTTTCATGTTCGGCGGCGATCTACGGCATCGGTCGTTATCGCGAGCGACAGTCCGTGACGCTCGCCGGCCTGCTTGTGGGCGGTGTGAACGTGGTGATGGCCATCGCGCTCATTGCGTATTCCGAACAGCCACTCACGCTGCGCACGATTTTGATGGCCGCGGCAGCGGGTATAGCGGGCGGACTGTTGACCGCGGTGTTTACCGCCGGCGGATTGCCGATCAACGAATCGTTATTCGGAATTCTGACTGACGTTAAACTGCTGGAGCTTTCAAACGCCGATCTTCCCGTGCTCGGCCAGCTTGCGATGCGCGCGCCCGGTACGAACCAACACTCGCATGCAGTCGGCCAGCTCGCGGAGGATGCGTGTCGCGCCGTCGGCGCCAATCCCCTGCTGGCGCGCATCGGCGCCGTGTATCACGACATCGGCAAACTCGCCGCGACGGAGTACTTTGTCGAGAACCAGCAGGGCGACAACCCGCACGATCGACTCCGTCCTTACCAGAGCGCAAAGATCATCACCAGCCACGTGACCTACGGATCGAGACTCGCCAAAGAGATCGGGTTGCCGGAAAAGATCGCCGACTTCATTCCGCAACACCACGGCACGCGCACGCTGCACTACTTCCTGCGCAAGGCACAGGCACAGGCGAAACCTGGCGAGACTGTCGATGAAGCTGACTTTCGTTATCCTGGTCCGAAGCCACAGTTCAAGGAAGCCGCGATCATGATGCTCGCTGATTCGTGTGAAGCAGCAGCACGATCTTTAGCGCGGCCCGATCCCGAAAACATTCGCGCAATCGTAGTCAAGATTTTTGACGCGATCATCAGCGATGGACAGCTCGATCACTGCGACGTCACGTTGCAGGAATTGAGGACGATACGCGAGGCGATGATTAGCGCGTTGACCGCGATCTATCACGCGCGAATCGATTATCCCGGATATAACCCACCGGCGACGACTGGACCACTGGCCCCGCTACCTGCGGCCAACCTCGACAGTGAAGAGCGTGGGATCACTTACAGTAAACCCTCCGAAGTTCCCATCAGTCGTGGCGGCGAGGTTGAAGACGAAGCCGTGCCGCGAAGAGTCCGCAAACGTTAGCCACAAAAAGGCACAAAAAACGCAAAGAATAATTTCTGTGTAAATCGTTTTTGAAAATCCGTCTGATCCGTGGTTAGAATTTTGGTCGGAGTTTTGAGTACGTGGTTGGAAGGTCTTCTGGTAATACTCGCGTCTCCCCAACAGTCGTCATGAAATTCGTATCACCGCCCCAGCGTGGCAGCATGTGAATGTGAATGTGGTCCGCGATTCCCGCGCCCGCAACCCTCCCGAGATTCATTCCCATATTGAAGCCAGCCGGATTGTAAACCTCGCGCAACGCCGCTTGCGCACGTTTTGCCTGGTCCATCATCTCGTCTGTGATCTCTTTCGGCGTCGAGTCAAACTCGCTCGTGTGCAGGTAAGGAACGATCATTAAATGACCGCTGATGTACGGGTAAAGATTCAGCAGCACAAAACAATGCTGCGCGCGATGCAGGACGAAGTTTTCCTCGTCATGCTCCGGGTCGCTCGCGATTGCGCAGAACACACAAGCGTCTTTCTGCGCATCAGCACCTGATGCGATGTACCTGGCACGCCAGGGACTCCACAATCTCTCCAATTCAGGCACCTCGATTTGGCTGGGGCTTAAAGGATAGGCGGGCGATGAGTGTCATCAGTGATCGGGCGTGCAGGGTTTGCCGCCGAAGCGTGTGAGCCGGAGTTGTCGTCGTTGATAAGCTCTTTCAGTTCTTTGCCGGGCTTGAAATACGGAACTCGTTTGGCGGGGATGCTCACCGGATCGCCCGTCTTGGGATTTCTGCCGCGCCGCGCGCCACGCTCTCGCACGCGAAAACTGCCAAAGCCGCGCAACTCGATCTTTTCGCCCTGATTCAGGGTTTCGATGATGCTCTCAAATACGATTTCTACTAAACGCTCAGCGTCTTTCTTGGTAAGCTCAGCCGCTCGCGCTACGTCTTCGACGAGTTCCGCTTTAGTCATGCATTACCTCGAGTATTTGAAATATAACGTCTTGATAATGGCGAGGTTATGTTGACCCGTACACTACCAGAAAAAGTACAGGTGGAGCAAGAGTTTGAGGAAGATTCGGGAGCCGTGCAGAGAACAAGTCAGGAAGAGGGGCTTGCCCCCGCTTGTCCAATCCAAATAACGGCGGCAAGCCCCTCTTCCTGACTTGTTCTATTCTTTGCGACTTGTAT
>DATHTI010000325.1:0-1854 GCA_035463335.1 Pyrinomonadaceae bacterium
GGCGTTGTCGATTCTCGAGCTCCTGGCCAGCAGGAATCACGGGCTGAGCACGTCGGAAATCAGTCGTGCCGCGCGCTTGCCGAAGAGTTCGACCAGTTATCTTTTGCGCACGCTCGTCGGGCGTGGATATGTGCGCCGCGACCCTGAAACTGGTCAACACACGCTCGGGATTCGTGTTCTGAGTCTCGGCGGACAGGCGATGCAGGGCATGGCGCTGCGCGAGCTCGCGATGCCGGTTCTGCGACAGCTTGTTGAGACTACGCGTCTCGGAGCACACCTCGCCATTCTCGATCATGGCGACGCCGTGTATATCGAGCGGATCGAGTCACCCGGCTTTATCAAGATGGACATCTGGAACGGCAGGCGTGTCGCGCCACAAGCGACCGCGGTTGGTAAGGCGCTGATATGTCATTTGAGTCGTGAAGAGATACAGGAGATTGCGGGGCTGCATCCCCTCAGGCCGGTGTCGCCGCGAACGATCGTGACGCTGCCACATCTGTTCGAGGAATTGACGGCCATCCGCCGGTGTGGGTATGCGATTGATGACGAGGAACACGCAGTCGGTGTGCGTTGCGTCGCCGCTCCCGTGTTTTCGGCGAGTGGCGAAGTCGCCGCGGCCATTGGTGTGACGGGTACGGTGAGCCAGCTCAACGATGACTACCTGCCTTCGCTGGGCAAGATCGTTCAAACGGCCGCTCTGAAACTTTCCGCCCAGCTCGGCGGCCGCCGCAGTCGTTAGCCACAGAAGCAACTGTAGGGGCGGCCCTCCGTGGCCGCCCCTACAGTTGCTTATTCGAATCGAAGGGCCACGAGCGGATCGACTTTCGTCGCGCGGCGTGCGGGAATGCAGCAGGCAATGAACGCCACAACGATGAGCCCGAGCGCCACCGTTACATAAGTAACAGCGTCGGTCGCAGTCACACCAAATAACAGCGTCGTCATCAATCGTGTAAGTAAGAGCGCACCGCCCAGCCCGACAACGATCCCGATGAATACGAGTTTCAGCCCGTCGCGCACTACAAGGTTCAATACGTCGATAGTCTTGGCACCGAGCGCCATGCGAATCCCCACTTCGCGCGTACGTTGTGCAACTGAATAAGAGATAACTCCGTAGATACCGACAGCAGCGAGTGTCAGCGCCAGAAGAGCGAATACGGCCAGCAGGATCATCGAGAAGCGACGCGCCGCAACCGACTGCGCGAGTGCCTGCTCCATCGTGCGCACGTTGAAAACGGCCTGGTCCTTGTCGAGCGCGGAGATCTGATTTCGCACTGAACCGGCGAGGCTGAGTGGCTCAACTGTCGTCCGCACCAGAAGATTCACGCGCCGCACATATCTGGGTAACGTGGCTATCGATAGCTGATCGAAGTTGAAATAGAACTCCGCCGTGTCGGCAGTTTGTCCTTCGAGCCCACGATGCTCGACGTGTTGCACGACGCCGACAATTTCACGACTCTCCGCCTCGGGCGTGTTGAGTTTGAAACGCTTTCCAATCGGATCTTCGTTCGGAAAATACTGGCGCGCAAACACTTCATCGACGAGCGCCACCAGCGGCGTGTCTTTGCGATCTTCAGTCGAGAAAAGACGACCGCGAACGAGGTCGATGCGCATCGTTTTGAAGTAATCGCGACTCACGTAATATAGCAGTCCGGTCGGATCCTGGCCGGGCGGCGGAGCGGGCTTGCTTTCGAGCACGATAGGCGGAAAGTTCGCGCCTTCGAAAGGAAGTCCATTTGAAATGGCAACTGCTTGCACGCCCGGAAGTTGCTGCACACGTTCTTTCAACCCGGTCAGAAAATTATCTACGCGTGGACCTTCCTCGGGACGCGCGTTTATCGAGATCTGCATCGCGAG
>DATHTI010000326.1:0-2599 GCA_035463335.1 Pyrinomonadaceae bacterium
AACGAGCTTCAGGTGCAAAGCACTGGCGCAGCCTGCGCGTTCTAAGCCCTCGCAACTGCACTCGCGATCATAGGGACAAATTGTAGGGGCGGCACTCCGTAGCCGCCCGCCGCTCGGAACAGCCATCCTTCGTGAGACGGGCGGCCACGGAGTGCCGCCCCTACAGTTCACCGCGAGTCTTAATCTCTCGACGAGCATAAATATGAATCCCACGATGAATCAGATTTCCTCCGACTTAAAACAGACGTATCAGACCACGGATCTCACACTAACCAGCTTTCTACGCTGTCGCGGCTTCGCCATCGAAAACATCAAGCAGAATAACGGACGCACACTCTTCGTCTTTCAGGAGTCGCCGGAACTGCGCATTGCGATTCTCGACTTCGCAAACGATTCCACCGTTGCTGTCCGATCTTTCTGTAGCACCATGCGCGACCTGAAAGCGATTACCCGCTAAACAACAAATCAACCATGAAATCAATGAAAACTTATCTCCTCCAGAGCTTGCTGCTTCTCTTAACGACAGCACTCAGCGTGAACTCCGCGTTGGCCCAGCAGAAGCCGGCTTCTCAGAAGATCGAGCGAGAAGGTGTCGAGGTCGAGTTCACCATCGAGCCGATCAAGGAGCCAGGCAAGCCCGCCGAGCTGATGGAGGCAAAAGAAGCCATTGTTCGTTTCAAGATTCACGACAAAGCGACCAGGACACCTCTCTCCGGAGTAAAACCAGCCGTGTGGCTCACGCAGCGAGGAGAGACCATCACTGATGAGAAGGCGTGCCGCGAAAAGGTCCAATCGTTTTTACAGGGCAGTCTTCGTTCACGTCCCGATGTGGACTTGAACGCCTATTACCTGCTCGCACTGAATCAGGAAGCGAACATCTCGGTCATTGACCCATTGCTTGGTTTTGGCTCAAGCAAACTTTTGACGCTCGTGATGCTCAAGAGTCCGGGTGAGGACTGGGTCCAGAAGACCAGTGACGAGAAGCTCTTCGTCAGCATGCCGCTCATTAATCAGATCGCTGTCGTTGACACAAGCACGTGGAAAGTCGTCGCGAATATCGATGTGGGCGTGAAGCCGGCGCGTGTTCGCCTGCAACCCGATGCTCGATACCTGTGGGTTGGGAACGACGGAGGCGGGGTGACGGTAATTGATACCACCACGTTGAAGGCGGTGGCCCAAATACCAACGGGAAAGGGACATCACGAGATCGACTTCAGCAATAACAATCGATTCGCGTTCATCACCAACGAGGAAGACGGCACACTGTCAGTCGTCGATATTCAGAAACTCTCGAAGGTCAAAGATCTGAACGTCGGTGCTCCTGCGGGCTCGATCGCTTTCTCGGCGCTCGGCAATGCGCTCTATGTGGTGAACGGTGCGGAAGGAAGTATCGCGGTTGTGGACACGCGCAGCCAGCAAATCGCAACGCGTATTCAAATGAAGCCCGGCATCAAGAATGTGCGCTTCGCGCCCGGCGGTCGATGGGGCTTCGTGCCAAATCCGAAAGAGAATGTTGTCTACGTCTTCGACGCTTCAACCAATCGTCTGGCGCACACGATCAGCGTAGACAAAGGTCCTGACCAGGTCGCATTTACCGATGCGTTTGCTTATCTGCGATCAACCGGCTCGACTGAAGTCAGCATGGTCCGCCTGGGCACGTTGAGCGATCGACCCGACGTCGCCAAATTCCCAGGTGGGCAGACCGCACCCGCGCAAGCACCGGTCGAGGCGAGTATCGCCGACATCATCGTGCCTGCGCCGGAAGGAAACTCAGTGCTCGTTGCGAATCCGGCTGACCGGGTCATCTATTACTACTCGGAAGGCATGGCCGCTCCGATGGGTAGTTTTCAGAATTATCGCCGCAACCCTCGCGCGGTGATGGTGGTCGATCGATCGCTTCGCGAGGTTACGTCGGGCGTTTATTCGACCACCACTAAGTTGCCAAAGAGTGGCGCCTACGACGTCGCGTTTCTGCTCGATTCGCCGCGCGTCACACATTGTTTCAGTGCCGAGGCAAAGCCGAATCCCGATCTACCTCGCCAGAAACAGGTCGCGATTCGAATCGACTATTTGAACAAGGACAACCGGCTGCGCGTCGGCGAAAACTACAAACTCCGATTCAAGGTCATCGACACAACGACCTTGAAAGCGAAAAGTGATCTGAAAGACGTGCGTGTGCTGACGATGCTGTCGTCAGGTATCTGGCAGAAACGCGACTTCGCGCTTTCAGTGGGTGACGGCATTTATGAGCTCGACATAAAAGTTCCGCAAACGGGTGTGTATTTTCTGTTTGTCGAGAGCAGGTCGCAGGGCGTAGCTTTCAGACAACTGCCTTATTTGACACTGCAAACCGCGACTAAATCGTTGTAGGGGTGGCCCTCCGTGGCCACCCCTGCGTGGTCCCCGCGACGCAGAGCGCTTCAACGCAGGGGCGGCCACGGAGGGCCGCCCCTACAAAACGTTCGACGGCGCAAAGAAGGAGTAACTATGAATCTAAACATCTGGCGCGCACGTGTAACTCTCGGCCTGCTTGTTTGTGCGCTCGCGTTTATTCCGGTCGAGGCCCAGCACCGCTCCAGCAAAACACCGGCGCAGAAGA
>DATHTI010000327.1:0-5889 GCA_035463335.1 Pyrinomonadaceae bacterium
CTCCGTGGCCACCCCTAGCGTGGGCTTTCACATTGGGGTGGCCACGGAGGGCCACCCCTACAGTTAATATGAAAAACTTTAGTGTGATTGCGCTCTAGATTGTGTTGGGAGTCGCTTGCAGCCAACCGCCGTCAGGACGTGGCGCAGGTGAAACTGGAACTTCCGAACAAGCAAACGTTCGCTTCAAAGTTGAGAAAGTCGTCGGCGGGCTCGAAGTCCCATGGTCGATCGTATGGGCGTCTGATGGTCGCATGATCTTTACCGAGCGTCCGGGACGTCTGCGAGTGTTTGAAAAGGGCACGTTGAATCCGAAGCCGCTGCTGGTTATACCCGACGTTGAGAAGTCAGGCGAGAGCGGCTTGATGAGTGTCGCGCTGCACCCGCAGTTCAGCAGTAATCATTTTCTATATTTGTCATATGCCTACTCGACTGGTGGCGTGCGTGTACGCGTGGTGCGTTATCGGGAAGCGCCGGAAGGTTTGGTCGACCGCCAGGTGATCATCGAAGACCTGCCTGCCGCGCAGTTTCATGCCGGTTGTCGCATTCGTTTTGGTCCTGATGGGAAGCTTTACATCACCACTGGAGACGCTACACGTCGTCAGCTCGCGCAACAACTCGACTCGCTCGCCGGCAAGACGCTGCGTTTGAACGATGACGGCAGCGTTCCGCAAGACAATCCATTCGTGGGCCGGCAGGACGCACGTCCTGAGATCTGGTCGGTTGGTCATCGCAACGCGCAGGGTATGGACTGGCAGCCGGGGTCGAACCTGATGTTTCAGACTGAACACGGACCAAGCGGGTTTGACGGGCCGGGCGGCGGAGACGAAGTCAACATCGTCGAGAAGGGAAAGAATTACGGTTGGCCCACCATTCATCACACGCAAACGCGCGAGGGGCTGGAGTCCCCACTGTTGGAGTACACGCCTGCCTGTGCGCCCGCGAGTGGAATGTTTTATCGCGGTGCGGCGTTTCCGGGGTTCAAAGGGAATTTCTTCCTCGGGTGTTTGCGCAGCGAGAGATTGATTCGTGTCTCGCTTGATGGAAGAAAGGTTTTAGGTCAGGAAGATGTGGTGAAAGACTACGGCCGCATCCGCGATGTCGCTGAAGGGCCGGACGGCTATCTCTATTTTTCGACCTCAAACCGCGATGGGCGAGGCAAGCCCACGGAAGACGACGATCGCATTATGCGCCTCGTGCCGCAATAAAGAGTTTTAGCCACAAAAAGGCACAAAACACAAAATGATTGAATGAGTTAAGGCGCCTAATTCTCGTGTGGACGAGTTAGGCGCCTTAATCTCTCAAAAACGTTTTTGTGTTTTTGTGCCTTTTTGTGGCTAAACTTTTTGCGCGAGGATGGCGGTCTTGCTCCAGCCAATGGCCTCACGACGACGGAACCGGTATTGATGAACGATCCGGAAGTGGCGCTCCGTCTGATCCTTCACCTCACGTGGCGGATGGCTCTTGAAGCGGAAGAGTATCTCGAGAAACACACCGATCAGGCTCGGATGAACCGGCAGGTGCAGCAAATGTCCACCAGGCGCAATCACGCGCGCCAGCTCATTGATCCCTTCCTCGAGCGGTACATACTCAAGCGCACCCGACGTCACGACCAGATCGAGCGATTCATCGGCAAACGGCAAACACAGGAGATTGCCCTGCGTAAACGTCACGTCGCGCTTGCGTCCCGAGCTGTAGTAGAGAGACTTGCGCGCTGCCGCCACCGAAGTCGACGACAAATCGAGCGCCGTAATCGAGACGGGAAACCGAATCGAACGCAGCACGGCATGAGTCAGCAGGCCGGTCCCGCAACCCGCGTCGAGAATCTTTGCCCCGCGAGATATTGGCAGCGGATGAGTGGCAAAGTATTGATCCAGAGAACGTCCGTAACCATTGACCTTGAAGGTCAAATCATAGAGACGCGCAATACGGTCGTAATAAGTCCCGGCTCGCGCCTCCGTCTTGGTTGCAGTTAGGGCATACTCCATGCTTATCTTCAAGCCTCACTTGATGTTTACGACTACAGTTGTCTGTATTTCATCCCCGGAGTGGTGCGTAATTGTAGCGTTCCCAACGATTTTACTCAACTGAAAACCTCCCCTCCCGCGGGTCTCCCAGCAAAACCCGAGCCATCCTAATCCATCCACAGATTACACAGAGTAATTTCTGTGTAATCTGTGGATAAGGACGGTTTTTGTGCAAGGAACTCCAGCCCGGAGCGTTCCTGATGCGAGGAGGCACATAGCCATGCATCGAATTAATTTGTTACTCAGCATTACGCTAATTCTAGTCACGACGATTATCGGTGTCGCAACTCAGAACCCCCAATCAGATCGACTGACCAAACCCTACACCAACTTTGATCTCGAGGTGCTCGTCAACGGACGCCCATTGACCGAATATTATGCGCGCGGCCGGACCTACATCGAAGCACTCCAGGGCGCTGAATACGAATTGCGACTGCGCAACGGTTCCCCGGAACGCGTCGCTGTAGCGCTGTCAGTCGACGGGCTCAACACGATCGACGCGCGCCACACGTCCGCATGGAATGCGAGCAAATGGGTCATCGAGCCGTATCAGACGATAACGATTAGCGGCTGGCAAATGAGCTCAGAGCGCGCGCGGCGTTTTTACTTTACGAACGAACGAGATTCGTACGGAGCGAAGCTCGGGCAGACGGCGAACCTCGGCGTGATCTCGGCGGTGTTCTTCCGTGAGCGACGCCGGCCAGTGCCGATCACGCCGCCATATCCGATCACGCGTGATAAGTCAGAGTCGTCGTCGGAGGGATCAGCACGTGCGCAGAGTTCGCCGCGTCCGAGCGCTGATGAGGATTATGCGGCGACGGGGATCGGGAGAAATGTCAGACACGATGTTCGCTGGGTCAACATGGAGCTCGAATCACGTGCGGCCGGGGAAGTGACGCTCCGGTATGAGTACTATTCAGCGTTGCTGAAGCTCGGGGTAGTTCCGCGTGAGCGTTATTCGTTGCAGCGACGTGAGGACTCGCGCGGCTTCAGTCCCGAGCCGTAGCTAGCCACAGATTTATCTGCGGATTAAGTCGGCGGTGTAGAGTTTTTTGTAGACTCTATAGTTCGACATAACCTTCTGTACGTAGCCTTTTGTCTCCTCGAAGCCGACCTCGGCTGTGAACACGCCGGGGTCGGTTCGTTTTGACCGTTCGAGCCAGCGCGCGACGTTGTCTTCACCACCGTTGTACGAGGCCGCTACCGGCTCGAGCATCTTTGGAAACATGTTGCTCAGATACTTGAGATACTCGGCCCCGACCGTGATCGAAGTCTCGGGCTGGTAGAGCTGGTTCTCACGCAGCGCATTCAGTCCCGCTCCTGGTCCATGCTTCTGAGCTGCATCCATCGTCAACTGTAACAACCCGCGCGCACCTGCCGGCGACTTCGCGAGTGGCTTGAACACGCTCTCCTGCCGGATCAGTGCGAGAATAAAACGCGGATCGAGTTTACGAGACTTGGCCGCGCTCAGTATCGCCTGACGGTAAGGTGCGGGATAAGTACCAGCCACCGCATCAATCACACGGTTCACACGCTCCTCACGCTCCGCGACAAGCTCGGCACGCGATGGTCCAGCCAGCTTTGCTAAACGCTGGCTCGCAAGCCAGCCGTAGTACGACTCGATACTGTCAGGCACTGCGAGGTAAGCTGTGATCGCTTCTTCTTTTCGCCCTGCGTGTTCCAGACTAAACGCCTTCAGATAAGCAACCTCAGAACGCGACGTCAGCACTGCTTTCGGAAACGATCTCGTCAACAACTGGTCAGCAATGTTAACCGCATCGGTCCACTGATCTTCCGCGACGTAGAGTCGCAGCGCCGCAAACATCGCATTCGTCTCGACCGCTGTACCTGCGAATCGTTGCCTCGTCTTCGTCACCCACTGAAGTGCTTCGGCCGGCCTGTTTGCTTCACGAAGCGTGTCGATGACGTTCAAATGCGCAGTGTCGATGCGCTCGCCATTCGGGAAGCGATCGACGTATTCAGCGTAGCGCGCGGCTGCTTCGGAAAACTTGCCCATGCGCAGAAGGGAAGCGGCGCTGTAATTCAAAGCCTCGCGGCCTTCCTTCGTGCCGTTAAATTCCTGGGCCAGTCGATTGAAGACGACGTAACCGTCCTGGTAGATCTTGCCGAGAAAAAAGGAACGTCCGACTCCGAGCAGCGCTTCCGGCACACGCGCGTCTTGCGGGTAATTGTCGATCAGTGTTTGCCAGTGAGCCCGTGCTTCAGCAAACGCACGAACGCTCAGGTAGATCGCAGCGCGACGCATGTGCTCGGCGGGCGTAAGCTTCCGGAGTTTTCCCTGCGCGTCGCGATCGGCGGCATCACTGCGCCGAACGGCGGCAAGAGTCGTCTCGCTTGCGGACTGGTTCGCGCGCGGAGAATAAGCTCGATTTGCTGCGACTGCGGGGAAAGCCAGTAAACAAAGAGAAAAGGCGACGAAGTTTTTAAGCACCCTCAATTACTCCCGAGGTTCATTCGTTGGCTCTTCGATGATCTCGAAGCTGGTTTGGATTTCTACTGTGGGCCGCAGCGTTGCCGCAACACTACAGTACTTGTTTTCGGAGAGCTCGATTGCATGGGCGACGGCTTGAGGAGAGATCGACTTGCCGGTGATGATGTGATGAACGTTCATCGCCGTGTACTTCCGTGGAAATTCATCGCGACGTGTGCCGGCTACTTCAACCACATAACTCGTCACGTGCTGGCGTTTCTTCGCGAGAATACTGGCGACGTCAGTTGCAGTACACGCGCCCAGTGCGACGAGCAGCAGCTCCACCGGCGAAGGCGCCGACGAGCGCTGGCTGTCAGTGTCGAGCGGCAGTGCGTGGCCAGACGGCGTGATGCCGAGAAACAAATCATCACTCACTAACTTCACCGTTGCTTTCACGCCAGGCACAGCCATCGCGCAAGAGAATAACATACGCCGTTCGACGCGTTAGCATGTTATGATTCAGATGTTTGAAGTTGGACCTCACCTTCATTAAAAGTCTCAAAGGTAAAGTCTCTAGTCATCGCCCAGGAGACGCCGAAGTCAGAGGCGTTGGAGGAGTTTATGGCAGACATCCTGGTCGTCGATGATGACGACGTGATCCGCGATACGCTCTGCGAGCTGTTGTCGGCGGACTATTCCTGTCAAACTGCAAACACCGCAGAAGATGCGTTGGCGAAACTGGAAGCGCAAGGTTTCGATGTTGTGCTGACGGATATTTCTATGCCGGGTTTGAATGGCAAGGAATTGCTACAGAAGGTGGTGGAGTTGTATCCGGGCACAACGGTGATAATCATTTCGGGGCACAGCGATCAGGGCGAGGCGGAGAGCCTGCTGAGTCATGGTGCGTTTGATTATCTGTTGAAGCCGTTCCGGCTCGAGGTGGTGGAAGAGAGTGTGAAGCGCGCGATTGAAGTCGGGCGTGCTGGTTTTTGATGGTTTTATCCACAGATTACGCAGATGTCAATCTGTGTAATCTGTGGATGAAGTATCAAGCCGCCGCGGTGGCAACGGATTTTTGGCGCTCGGAATTAATATCATGCACGAGCTCCGCGATCCGGTCCGCAGTAAACGGCTTCGCTACGACCCAATCGACACCCGCCTCTTTCTGCTCATGCGATCCGACCGCTTCGCCCCAGCCGGTAATCACCGCAATTGGAATGTTCGCATTTATGTGCCTGATCTCTCGCGCGAGCTCCCAGCCGCTCATCCCCGGCATGCCCACGTCAGTGAACACACCATCAAATTCCGTGTCTTTAAACGCCGACAACGCCTCGCTGCCACTATCCGCGAGGTAAACATCGCAGTGCTCGCCTTCGAGAATCTCACCGAGTAGCTCTCGCACAAAATCTTCATCATCAACGACGAGCATCCTCA
>DATHTI010000328.1:0-4124 GCA_035463335.1 Pyrinomonadaceae bacterium
GTAACTCGGATGGAAGCGACAGCCAGTGCGCGCGTGTATCTCTGATTCGTTGAATTGTGCTCGCAGATCGTTTGCAAATCGAGCGGCACGCGTGTCGGCCCAGGTCAGTAGCGGAGTCGTGGGCTGCCCGGCCGAGTCGATGCCGAGGAGGCTGTGCCAAAACGCGGAGATGGCGATGAGATCGATCTGCGTGTTGAAATGCAGTTGATCGATCGTGTTTACGACTTCATCGACGAGTCGATCGGGATCGAGCTCGGCGAAATCTGAAATTACAGCGCTGCGACGACTGCGAACCTGCGCACGCTCGTTGCCGCGCTCGTCAAACAACACCGCGCGCACTCCTGACGTACCAACGTCAATGCTTAATACATTAACCACAGATTGCACGGATTTACTGCACGATTTGCTTCACGAATTCAATGAAGTCCTGAATGTCGTGCTCGGTGGTGTCAAACGATGCCATCAACCTCACTTCCGAGATCGTATCGTCCCAAACGTAGAAGAAATATTTCTCCTGAAGCACGGGAATGTATTCCGGTGGGATCACCGCGAACACACCGTTTGACTCAACCGGCTGCGTGAGTTTGATCTTCGGGACTTTCGCCAGCTCGCTGCCGAGCACTTGCGCCATCCGGTTCGCGTGCGCGGCCCCGCGACGCCACAAGTCGCCCGCAAGCAGCGCCTCGAACTGCGCCGAGATGAATCGCATCTTCGACGGCAGGTGCATGCCCTGCTTGCGTATGTACTTGAAATCACCCGCGAATGTCTTATCAAAAAACACGACCGCTTCGCCGTACATCATGCCGTTCTTTGTGCCGCCGAACGAAAGCACATCGACGCCCACGTCAGCCGTGATCTCTTTGAATGTCGCGTCGAGCGCGACGGCCGCGTTCGCGAGTCGCGCACCATCGACGTGCAGCAGTAAGCCGTTGTCGTGTGCGAAATCAGCAAGTGTCTTCAATTCTTCGCGCGTGTAGACCGTGCCCATTTCGGTTACTTGCGAGATCGTGATCACGCGCGGCTGTACGTGATGCTCGACGCCGATACCGTGCAGCAAAGGCTTGATTTGCTCGACGCGCAGCTTGCCGTCTGGTGTCGGGATCGTGATTAGCTTGCAGCCAGTGAACTTCTCCGGCGCACCACACTCATCAACGTTCACGTGCGCAGTTTCCGCACAAAAAATCGCGTGATGCGGGTGAGTAATCGCCTTTAAGCCGAGAACGTTCGCGCCCGTGCCGCCAAAGACAAAATAAACTGCGACGTCGTTGCCGAAGTGTTTTTGAAACAGCTCCATCGCGCGCGCGGTTACCGGATCGTTGCCGTAAGCGATCACATGGCCGTCGTTGGCGTTTCTGATGGCCTCGATGATCTCCGGATGCACACCGGCGTTGTTGTCGCTGGCAAAGCTGCGCCTGCTCAAAACTTTCTCTCCTTAAAATCGCGCGCGATCTCACGGGCGGCGTTCGCGCCCGGCAATCCCGTCAAGCCGCCGCCGGGATGCGTGCCCCCGCCGCAGAGGTAAAGTCGCTTGAGTGGCGTGCGGTACTGCGCCCAGCCAATCAACGGGCGAAAGGTGAAAAACTGATCGAGCGTTTGTTCGCCGTGGTGAATGTGTCCACCGCTTAGCCCATACGTCTCTTCGAGATCGACGGGCGTGATCACCTGGCTGGCGACGATCATTTCGCGGAGGCTTGGCGCGTAAGCTTCGAGCTTGTCGATGACGTTGCTCGCAAACTCATCGCGGCGTGTGGTCCAATCCCCGTGTCTTAACTTGTATGGCGCGAATTGCACGTGAATCGACATCACGTGTTTGCCGGCGGGCGCGAGTGATGGATCACCAAGCGAAGGGATGTTGATATCGAGATAAGGATCGGTTGAAAACTCGCCGTACTTCGCAGCATCAAAGGCGCGCTCGAGATAGTCGATCTCCGGACCGATATGGATGCGTCCGGAAAGCTTTGATGTATCGTCATTCATGCCGTTGAACGACGGCAGAGCATCGAGCGCGAGATTGATCTTTGCGACAACACCCGGCGCGCGATAGTTGCGCATCTTCAAAAGGAAGTTTGGTTCGAGATCGATTGGATCGACGAGATTCAGAAACGTCGAACGTGGATCGGCGTTGGAAACAATCACCCGCGATTCGATCTCCTCGCCGCCTTCGAGCACGACCTTTGGCTTGTCACCGTAAGCTCCGCTGATCTGCACAACACGCGCCGACGTGCGTATCTCCGCGCCCGCCGCTTTCGCTGCCTTTGCGAGCGCCTCGCTCAAACTGCCCATGCCGCCCTTCGGATACGACGCGGAGCCGAGCGCGCTGCCGTCTGTCGCTGCTTGCCACAACAATCCGAGGCTCGTTCCGGCAGACCATGGACCAGCGAACGCCCCGTGAATGCCGCGCGCGGCCACGGTTGCGCGCAACAACTCTGTTTCGAACCACTCGCTGACAAGATCCGCGACCGCCATCGGCGCCCAGCGCAGTAATCGATACTCGTCTTTCTTGCCGAGACCACGAAACGCGAGTCCGACCTTGCCGAGTTGCCACAAATCGCTCTTCGCCGGTTGATCGATCGAGGGCGGCGTCATAGAAAGCAGCGGGGCGAGCACACGACCGATGCGCGAGAAGCTGTTGACGAACTCGGGATAACTTCCGGCGTCGTTCGCAGAAAACTTTTCTATCTCAGTGATCGTGCGGCCAACATCGTTGTAGATGCAGCAATGTCTTCCATCCGGCGAGAGCGCAACTACACGCGCTTCCGGAGTAATCATTTCCAATCCATGTCGCGCAAGATTTAAATCCGCAACAACCTGGGGAGACACTGGACCCGCCGCGTGGTCCAACGTCGAACATCGAAACCCGGGATGAATCTCCTCAGTAACCGCGCCGCCACCAACCACCTCGCGCGCTTCCAGCACGAGCGTCTTCAACCCACTCTTCGCGAGATAACACGCCGTCACAAGTCCATTGTGACCGGCTCCGATGATGGTTACGTCGTAGGTCATTCAGTTTATGTAACCACGGATAACACGGATTAAAGATCCTTCAGCATCTGCAACGCCGCATTTCGTCCGGGCGCGCCCATGATCCCGCCGCCTGGATGCGTCGCCGAACCACACATGTAAAGGTTCTTGATCGGCGTGCGATACTGCGCCCAGCCCGGCGCGGGCCGCAGGAAGAAGAGTTGTTCGAGCGTCAGCTCACCCTGGAAAATATTCCCTTCCGACAAGCCAAAATCGCGCTCGAGATCCAGCGGCGTCAGCACTTGCCGGTCGCGAATCAAGTCCTTGATGTTCGGCGCGTGCTCGGCAATCGTATTTACGACCGCATCGCCAAACTCGTCGCGCTTCTCATCCCAATTTCCTTCCTTCAAGTTGTATGGCGCGTATTGCACGAAGCACGACATCACGTGCTTGCCCGGCGGCGCCACCGAAGGATCGGTGAGACTCGGAATCACCATGTCAATGTACGGCCGGCGCGAGAAACGCCCGTACTTCGCTTCGTCGTACGCGCGTTCCATGTATTCAACACTCGGCGAAATCGAAATCGCGCCGCGGAGGTGCGCGCCTGGTCCAGGCATCGCCTTGAAATCGGGCAAGCCGTCGAGCGCGAGATTCACTTTTCCTGACGAGCCACGATACTTGTAACGCTTGAGGTCCGTGCAGAAATCATCGGGCAAGTATTGCTCGCCGATCATCTTCATAAACGTCAACCGCGGATCGACACTCGATGAAACTACGCCGGCAAGAATCTCATCGCCATTCTCGAGCACGACGCCGGTCGCGCGCCCGTTCTTATGTAAAATTTTTGCAATCGGCGCATTCGTGCGAATCTCAACACCCGCTTCGCGTGCCGCGTCAGCGATCGCGTTTGAGATGGCGCCGGTGCCGCCGCGCGCAAAACCCCAGGAGCGAAACGCGCCATCGATCTCGCCCATGTAGTGATGCAACAGCACGTAGGCAGTGCCAGGCGAGCGCACGCCCAGAAACGTGCCGATGATACCTGACGCCGACATCGTCGCTTTGAGCACGTCTGTCTCGAACCACTGATCGAGAAAGTCGACCGCGCTCATCGTCATCAACTGCACCAGGTTGTACTTGTCTTCGTCGGAGAGTTTTTGAAAGCG
>DATHTI010000329.1:0-2898 GCA_035463335.1 Pyrinomonadaceae bacterium
GCGATACGCTACGTAAGCAGCATAATCGTTCTGATACCCAACGAGTCGCCCACCCTCGAGCGTGTACAACTTCTCCTGCCCCGACGATTCCTGGTAGTTCGGCAGCTTTACACTGAAGTTCACCTTGTTCAGAAACCACGAGGAGATGTGTTGCGGACTCTCCGATTCTATCTCGAGCGGCAACTGCCCACGCATGTGACGCAGGTGCGTGTCCGCAGCCATGAGTGCAAAACTCGACGTCTTCACATTGCTTTGCTTGTTGAGGCGCCAGACCACCAACGGCAACATCAGCAGAAGCAGCGCCGCAGCGGCAGCCACCAGCCAGCGCGCACGTGAGGCGCGTCGCGGTTGAGTTTGTTCGAGCGCAGCAACTCCCGGCCCTTCACAAAGAATTTTCTGGACCTTGGCACGCAGCTCCGGCGGCGCAACGTGCACCGACGCACTCTCCCGCACCGCATTCAGAAAGTTGCGCTCTCGCGCGAATAGCGCAGCGCACGATTCACAGCCAGCCAGATGCGCTTCGACCATTCCACGTTCTTCACCCTGTAGCTCGTCATCGAGATACAACGTCAAACGACCACGTATGTCCTCACACTTTTGCAAAACCTTTTTACCTGGTCCTTTTCTTCTCAGACTACTTTCACACGCGACCTGGTTTGCCGGGTGGAAAGCATTTTTCTCAGTCTTCCACGGGCCCGTCCGAGCCGCGACATTACCGTACCCGCCGGGCAATCAAGCACTGTCGCGATCTCCTGGTAAGTGAACCCTTCAATGTCGCGCAGCACGATGATCTCCCGATATGCATCAGGCAAACTGTCGATCGCCTGTTGCACTTGCTCTCGTTCCAGCTTCCGCAGGTAAACGACGTGCGGGCTCTCCTGTAGCTGGTCCACCGTTGGTCCACTCGTATCGAGATCGACAAACGTCGGACCACTGTTCTTGTGCCGCACCTCGTTCAACCACGCATTACGCATGATGACGAACAGCCAGCTCTTCAGGTTACTATGAACATCAGGCCGGTGCGCCGCGCTTGCCGCACGAAGATACGTATCCTGGACGAGATCTTCGGCTTCGGTCATGTTGCGCGTCAGCGCGAGGGCGTACCCGTAGAGCGCATCGATGTGCACCATTGCTGCCTGGCCAAACTCAACAATTTCAACGAGGCCGTCCATCTTCTGTTTTGTGGCAGCCATTCTAGATTAACACCCGCGCGCCGGGAAAATTCCCGGGAATAATTTCCTCGTTCGCGTGTTATTCACAGTAGCCCGGAAAGGGCACGTGTAACCTTCCACCACGTGCCGTGAATCGTCTTAAAGGTCAGAAATCATAAACGCGTTCTGCGGTCTTGCGAAGCCTCCGGGCTTCGGGCACCTCCGGCTGGAGTGCCATGTCAACGACGCGCGCGGCGCCGTGAAACGTGGTGCTCCTCGGAGTGTGATATTTTCTCCGTCCATGAGACCGCTCAAACCACTCGGCTATTCTGCGCTTCTTTTCTTATTAATAACAGGTTGTCACCTCGTGGTTGCAGCCCAGCGACTGACGCCGCATCACATCACGCTCGCCAATGGAAAGTCTTTTGACCTGAATCTTCCTGACGGTTACGAGATCAGCGTCGCAGCGCAGGGACTAAAACGCGTGCGCTTCATGGCGCTCAGTCCTGATAATCGCGTCTTCGTCACGGACATGTTCAACCTCACGGACAATCGCCGCGGCGTAATCTACATTCTCGACGACTTCGACCGGAAAACATACCAGTTCAAAAAGGTTACGAAATATCTCACAGGCCTGCGCAATCCGAACAACGTCGCTTTTTACACTGATCCGGGCGGCACCGCGTGGATCTATATCGCCTTAACAGATCGACTCATTCGCTATCGTTACCGTGCAGGCGACAATGCTCCATACGGAGACCCGCGGGTGCTGGCGACGTTTCCCGATTACGGGCTCGGCTATAAATACGGTGGCTGGCATTTAACGCGTACCGTGATCGTCGGCGGCGATGGAAAGATCTACGTCGCGGTCGGAAGCAGTTGTAACGCGTGTGAGGAAAAGGAAGAAGTTCGCGCCAGCGTCTTGCAGATGAATCCCGACGGCTCGAACAAACATTACTTCGCGCGCGGGTTGCGAAACGCCGTCGGTCTTCGTTGGACGAATGGCAAGCTTTACGCGACCAACATGGGATCGGATCATCTCGGCGACAACCGTCCTGCCGACACGTTTTACCAGCTCGAGGACGGCACGCATTACGGCTGGCCTTACTGCTTTCAGGCAGGCGCGCGCATTTATCCCGATCCGAAATTCAACACGACGGGCGCGAGCTTCGACTGTCGCAAAGTGCCGGAGGCGCTCACGCCGTTTCCCGCGCACAGCTCGCCACTCGGATTGGAATATTTCGATTCGAGTAATTCATCCGACCTCGCCGGATCGTTTCTCGTCGCGCTGCATGGATCGACAAAAAGGAGCCTGCGACGAGGTTATCGCGTCGTAAGAATTGCGGAAGCCGGCGGGAGAATGGAGGATTTCATCACCGGTTTCTTCGTGCCGCCCCGCATCAACGGCCGTCCCGCGGATGTTTTCAGCTTCGGGAAGGATGCGTTTTTGGTGACGGACGATTATAGTGGCGTCGTCTACTACGTCTTCAAGCCTGCGAAGCAGGCGACAGAATAAAGCCTGGGGCGCGAGCCCCAGGTAGCTAACCCTACAAAAGTCGTGAGCCCGCGGAGCGGGCGACAGCTGTCGCCCATTTCATGGGCTCGTGCACGTTCTTTATATTCCGTACCTGGGGCTTGCGCCCCAGGCTTTTTGCTGTCGCCTGCTTCGCAGGCTTTGTAGAATACGCGGCTGCCACTCCGTTCGCCGAAAGGAAAATCAAAAATGCGGTTTCGTGTCTCACTTCTG
>DATHTI010000330.1:0-4413 GCA_035463335.1 Pyrinomonadaceae bacterium
ATAACGCCACGCGAGACTAAAACCGTCCGTCATTGCTTTCAGAGCGGCGGGTGATGGTCCATAAGGGTTTTCATTCGAACTAAGGCGGACCACCGTCGTGGGTTCAAGAGACCGCAACGACGCTCGCACTTCCTCTCGGGATGCGAGTGTTGCATAAGCCGCGCCTGTCGCCAGGAATTTGGAAAAGCTACGACGAGAAAGAGTTTGATTGCGCATGATTTTCTTCCTCTGATTTGTTGCCGGTTAGGGTAACGCTGATTTGCGCAAGGAACAATCTTAAAAGGAGCGGTGTCTAACTCGGCGAAGGTGAAAGCAACGATGTTCCCGAATCCCAATTTCGCTGATTACGTCATCATACTCTTTGGACTCGTCTTCTGTTTTAAGAGAGTGGCGCAGATGGAGCGCTATCCTGATCTAAGGGACACTATTCTGACTTCGATAGTCGGCGCTATCTTACTGCTTTTCTTCGTCGGGCTTGTTTCGTCGTACGACAATCCCGTCCAATACGACTGCGCCTGTGCTGACCACTTCACGCTCTCGGAGTTTTGAAAAAGCGGCGGTTGTCGATGAATTGGTCCGTTGCAAACAACTGTAGGGGCGGCCCTCCGTGGCCGCCCCAGCGTAGAAACACAATGAGGCAAACCTGGGGTGGCCACGGAGGGCCACCCCTACAGTTGGCGATACCACTGTTGCAATATGTAGAACGCCTTCTTCTTCTCGCCGCGGTTTGAGATCAATCCCTTGCGGTTCCAGTAGTCCTGGATGTTCGGCAGCGGCCGCCGTGGCGAGCGGAAGTCCGTCAGGATCCACGGCGAGGTGCCGCGCAGGAACGGGATCTTCTTCAGCATCGCGATCTGGTGTTGATAAATGCTCTCCTGATACTCCTCGGTCCATCGCGTCAACGCATCACCATGATGACCATACAACGCGTCGCCGCCAAACTCACTCATTACGAGCGGCTTCTGATATTTCGAGCGCCACTCCAGGCGGTCAGCTTTTTCCGGCAAACCATCGTACCAGCCGACATACTCGTTACAGCCAAGCACGTCCAGATATTCTCCGAGCGGGTCGTCGATCATCTGTGTCGTCTCATTAATGTAATGACGCTCCATCGCCGCCGACAGCAATCGAGTGCTATCCAAACTTCTCGTATGGGCGACGAGGTTCTTGAGAAACGAGAGACGCGCATCGCTGAGCGGCGTCTCGTTTGCGACTGACCAGATCACGACCGCGGCCCGGTTCTTATCGCGCGCGATCATCTCACCTAGCTGATTGCGTGCATTCTCGAGCGTCGCGGGGTTCTCCCACTCGATGGTCCAGTAAACCGGAATCTCTGACCACACGAGTATACCGAGCCGGTCAGCTTCACGAACCATGTGCTCGTTGTGCGGGTAGTGAGCGAGTCGAACAAAATTAGCGCCCAGCTCTTTGGCCCAGCCGAGGAGCGTTTGCGCGTCCTCGCGGCTATACGCGCGCCCACCGCGAAGCGGTGCTTCCTCGTGAATGCAGATACCGCGTAAGAAGATCGGACGCCCGTTTAGGAGTATCTCCGTACCTCTCGTTTCAATACTGCGAAACCCGATCTGATCGCGAACTTGATCCGTTTCCGCTTCAATCGACACGTCATAAAGCTTTGGATTTTCAGGAGACCACAACTTCAGATCCGCGGCGAAATCGATCGAGGCCAATCCGCTCTTATCCGTGGTAAAGGTTTTACTGATTCCAGCCTCAGGAATTCGAATCGTGATTCTTTGACCAACCCGATCACCATCCAACTTCACGAAACCACTCACGCGTTGTCGCGAGCCTTTCTGAAGCTGGATCACATAGTCATGCACAAACGTCGCGGGTGTTTCCACAAGCTTCACTTCGCGAGTGAGCCCGCCGTAGTTCCACCAGTCAGTCATCAACGTTGGCACAGCATCGCGCCGCCGCTTGTTATCGACTTTGACCACGAGGAAATTGCCAGTATCGCGAACGAGCTTCGTAATCTCGAAATTGAACGGCGTGAATCCTCCCTCATGCTGACCAACCTTCTCACCGTTGAGATAGATATCCGCCAGATAATTCGCGGCGCCGAAGTAGACGAAGACACGCGTGCCAGGCCGGCGCGGGTAATCAAAAGACTTCTTGTACCAGACAGTGCCTTCATAGAAGAACAACTGGTCCAACTGCGTGTTCCAATCGCCCGGCACGTTCAACGTCGACGACTTGTCGAAGTCGTATTCGATTAGATCGGTTTTAGATTTTGGCTTTGCGTTTTTGAAGTAACCGTTGTCACTGGGTTGATAACGGTAGTTGTAATAGCCCGACTCGTAAGGATCGACGATCGTCTGCCACTGGCCATTAAGACTGACTGTCTTGCGACCCTCGGTGTTTGTGATCAGGCCGATCTGCTGTGCTCGCACTACCGGCCCAACAAAAAACAGCGCGATAAGAAGGATCAGAATTCTCATTAAGTAATTGTAGGGGCCGCCCTCCGTGGCCGCCCCAGCGTCGAACCACAAGGTGGCAACCTGGGGCGGCCACAGAGGGCCGCCCCTACAGTTACATTGATCAACCAGGAATAAATTCGAGCGTGTTGGCGACTCGCTCAGGCTCGGCGAATCCCTCCACCCACTTCCGCGACCCTTTCGTCGGGTACTTCTCTCCAAACGCCACGGTAACTGCGTCGCGCATGCGCGAATTCCGGACCAACCTGCCGCGCACCGGAATCTCCAAATCACCCATCTGGACCATCCCACTCGGTTGCTTCCGAAACGCCTGGAACCAACCAGTCGGCTTGTCATTCCATGACCGCGCAAAAACTTTTCCGTCCACCACAACCACCCACACGCCCGTGTAACGATGCTCGGTTCCAGCCCGCACGCCCATGATCTTCGCTTTGCGAAACTCATCGACGATGTCCGCCGCGAACGTGTCAGCCTTTGCCATATGTTCTCCAACTCGCTATGGCGCTCAATATACAGGATCTCCAAAAATATCGAGAAAATTCTGCAAAATCCGGCGAAGTCGAGATAGAATCGCGCACCAGAATGAGCCTCACGTCCGGCACGAAACTCGGTCGTTACGAAATCCGCTCGAAGCTGGGCGCGGGCGGAATGGGTGAAGTCTATCGCGCCCGCGATGAGAAGCTGAATCGCGACGTTGCGATCAAAGTCCTGCCAGCCGCGCTTTCCGAGAACGCTGATCGTTTACGTCGCTTCGAACAGGAAGCTCAGGCCGCCGGCGCGCTCAACCATCCAAACATTCTCGTCATCTACGACGTCGGCACAAACGACGGCGCGCCCTATGTTGTTTCGGAGCTGCTCGAAGGTGAAAGCCTGCGCGACCGTTTGGACCATGGACCACTTTCGAGTCGCAAATCAATCGAGTACGGAACACAGATCGCACGCGGCCTCGCAGCCGCACACGCAAAAGGCATCGTCCACCGCGATCTCAAACCCGACAATCTCTTCATCACCCGGGATGAGCACGTAAAGATCCTCGATTTCGGTCTCGCCAAACTGGTCCAACCTGCGACAGAAGAGACTGCGCAAACTGATGTCGCAACGCGCAAGGTACACACCGATCCGGGAACGGTGATGGGCACGGCGGGCTACATGGCGCCGGAACAAGTGCGCGGGCGCGGGGTGGACCATCGCGCCGACATCTTTTCGTTTGGCGCAGTGCTCTACGAAATGCTTTCCGGCCGGCGCGCCTTTCGCGGCGACTCTGCGATTGAAACGCTCAACGCGATACTCAAGGAAGACCCTCAGCCAATCACAGACACGAACCCGAACATCGCGCCCGCACTCGAGCGGCTCGTTTGGCACTGTCTCGAGAAGGCTCCCGATCATCGTTTTCAATCCGCGAGCGACGTTGCGTTTGCACTGGATTCACTTTCAGGCGTGACCACACACGCAAGCCAGCAGACGTTAACACGTGGCTCTATCCCGATTCGCAGCCGGTGGACACGCGAGCGTCTAATCTGGCTCAGCGTTTGTCTGCTGCTTCTGGCCGGCATGACAGCATTCGCAGTCGCACATTTTTCGAGGCCGGAGCCAAATGTTCGTGCTGTGCGACTCGCCCTCACCACGCCCGAACAATCAACATTTCCGGCACACATAACAGTCTCACCTGACGGCTCGCACGTCGCTTTTACTGCAAGCAACGCCGAGGGCAAGCGCGAGCTTTGGGTGCGTTCACTCGACTCCGATCAGGGACAGAAACTGGCCGGTACCGAAGGCGCGCTGTCGCCATTCTGGTCACCGGATAGTCGTTCCATCGGCTATTTCGCAAACGGGAAACTCTTCAAGGTCGAGGCGGTGCGCGGTCGTCCGCAGTTTCTGTGTGATGTTCGCGAGAATGGTGGAGGCGCATGGAGTAGCGAAGGAGTGATTCTATTTGGTGGACCAGAAGGAATAAATCGCA
>DATHTI010000331.1:0-7862 GCA_035463335.1 Pyrinomonadaceae bacterium
TGCGCGAGCTGCACTTCGAACTCGGTCGGGGCGCCAAAGCTCGTGCCTCCCGCTGCGACTTCCTGCACGGCTGCCACGACTTCTTCGTCTGCGTGACCGAGGATCATCGGTCCCCACGAGCCGACGTAATCGATGTAAGTGTTGCCGTCGACGTCGGTGATGGTGGCGCCGCGTGCAGAGCGTATGAATCGCGGTGTGCCTCCGACGCCGCGGAATGCACGCACCGGCGAGTTAACACCACCCGGGATCAGATTTTGAGCAGTCGCAAAGAGTTCGTCTGACTTGGTCATGTTCGAAGAATATCATTTGTAGGGGCGGCCCTCCGTGGCCGCCCCAGCGCGGTAACACAATTGTGGCAAACCTGGGGCGGCCACGGAGGTCCGCCCCTACAATCGCTGTACGGCTTCTTTTGGCTCGACGGTGATGGAGCGGAAGCGCGAGAGGCGGACGAGGCCGGGCGCGGCGCCTTTAGGCTTGGACAGAAATTTCCGCTCAGTATAGTGCACCACGACCTTCGTATCTTCACTCGCCTGACTAAACTTTCCTGCAAGCTGCGCGGCCTCGATGATGGTGCGTTGCGGAATCTCTTTGCGCGTCGGATTGCGCACGACCACATGCGAGCCCGGATAATCGCCGGTGTGCATCCAGAGATCGTTGGGCTGGGCCACACGAAAGGTCAGATTGTCGTTGTCACGCGCCCCTCGCCCGACAAGGATTTCATACCCGTCAGTTGAAAGATATCGACGCACGCCACTGATCTTCTCGGGTTTGGCGGATTTCTTCGATGTGACCTTCGGAGCGGGCGCAGGCTTCTCGAACGTCCCCAACGCCGCGTCATCTCGCGACTGGATAATCGCGTCGAGCCGTTGTAAACGCCGCTCGAGATTTTCCATTTCGCGGTCGATCTGTTTCAGCCGGTCCGCGATTTCATCTGCTGCGTGCTTTGCTTTTGTGTACTGCCGAAACCGTGCAGCGGCCTCGTCCTGGAGCGAGCGATTCTCATCAACCTCGATCTCGATCAAGGGTGCGCCGTCAGCGTAATAATCGACGATCCGAACTTTATTTCCGTCACGTACGGCGGTCGCAATGTTTGCGAGCAACAGATCGCCGGTGCGCTTGTGTTCTTCCGGATCGCCATGACGCACGAGATCCTGCTCGAGATGTTGTCGCAACGTCTTCTGCTGGCGGATCGACTTCGTTACTCGCGAGCGTATGGCCTTCGCTTTCACATCGAACGCTTTTGCGGCGTCGAGTGCTGCGAAATGTTTGTCGAGCTGAGCTGATGGTGGTCCAGCTTCGAGCCGCAGCATTTCCGGCGGCTCTTTCAACGGCCGCGGTGGCGGCTCGTAATACTTACCGATCCTCGTCTGCGCCTGTTCGCGCAGAACCGCCACAATGCGATTCAGCTCATCGAGAAGAAAAATGTCGGCGGTCCTGCCAGTGAGTTGAATGACGAGTCGTCGAAAAATGATCTGTCCGGTTTCGTCTTCAGCACGGACAGTGAGCCTCACGATCCGATCCAAAGGTACTTTGGAAACGTCGACGACATGTGCGCCACTGAGCTTCGACCGCAGCAACTGCCCAAACGCATTCAGCGCCGTGGACTGCTTCTCCAAATCTTTCGTGCGCCGCTGAGTCAGGTAAAGACGCGGGCTCGCCGGATCGACGCTGACAAACAGAAACTCGCCCCGCAATCCGAAATCGATCGCAAACGAAAGTGGCCCGATCTGGTAGATCTTTCCGCAGTACCGCCCGCTCAGAACCGCCTGAAGCTCTTCAACAACGCGCTGCAGGACTGTCTGATTCACTGTAGCTAAAAATTCTTAGGTGGTAACAACGGCTGTGCGTGTGAAGCGATCGTGGATCGTGTAGCCTTCGCGGCTAATGAGGGCGAAGAGAACTCCAACGACCGTCGCCAGTGACATCAGATAGAAGAACGATCGACCAATCGACTGTCTACCAGTCGGAATGAGACCCGTCTTAGTGTCGATCACGCGCAGCGAAAGTAAGCGCATGGCCCACGTGCGACCAGTCAACGCTGTCAGCATTGTCAGATAAAGAAACGTAACGACGATTCCACTCGCCGCCAACACCGCAATCACCTGCGGATCGCGCAGGTTGCTGCCAGTAAGATACATTGCGCCGGCAATGGGTGAGCTCAACAACGCGCAGAAGATCAGATCGAGCAACGCACACACGAGACGACGAAAAGCCGAAGCGCTGCGATGATTCAGATCTTCGACGCAAAGCGTTTTCGAGATCGAGTCGAGATAATTGAGCGCGGGATCGTTATCGTCGCGTATCAAACGTTTCGGCGCTGCTCTTGTGAACTCGAATGTTGGTGCGACAGGCTCGCTCACTGCTGCTACAACCGCGAGGTGGTGCGTTTTCTCCACTGTCACTACCGGTTCGGGGTCGGGAACCTCCGGCTCAAAGGCGAGTTCCGGGGTTGAGGGAACCGTATCGCTCATGTCGTTATCTTCTCGCTCGGGTGCATAAGCAACCGCAGTCGCCAACGTGGTGCGTGGTTGACGGTTTTCGGATGGCGCAGGTTGGTGTGCTCTTTCGATTCGTTTGAGCGCGGCTGCGACCAGAGGATTCATGGCCGGCATTTCCGCAGGCGGCAGTAACTCCAATTGCGGTGGGTTTATCGAGTTCTCAACCCGTTGTCGCTCAGCTTCGGCAGCTTCGCGAGCGGTTTCGCGGGCGCGTTTTTCCTGCACTTCGCGCACCCGCTCGCTCAACTCTTTGCGCCACTCCGGCATTGAGTTTCGCGCAACACCGGGAAACTCAATCAGTGTCGATCGTTTTGCTGTGGCCCGAGTCGAATCGTTGGGGGATGAGTCCATATTCGAGGCCGAATACTACAAGAATAACTTTAAGTGGTCAACGAGAAAATAATGCAGGAGTAAGAGTTAACGGCGGATAACACGGATGATCTAAAAACAGATTTAGGCGGATCAAACAATTAGAGAGGAGTGCGGCCTGCAAAGCCGGCGTCGATGTCGTGCCACCATTCAAGCTCGTCGCCTTCGCCGAGTTGCCAGCAGAGTAAGACCACGCGGCCATCGCGTAGTGAAGGAAAATCAACGAGGCCGCGCTCAAAGTCTTTGAGTTGGACGCCGAGAGCTTCCAGTTCTGAGAGTTGAAGAGTCAGCTCGGTCAAAATTGCTGCATAAGCAACGCCATCAGGAAATCCCCCGCCGCCTCGCTCCGCCGCTTCCGATGCCTTCTGCGCGTCTTCGCGGTAGCGCGAGAGCTTTCGATGCGCGCGCTGAATCTTCCCAACGATCGTGCGAACGTCGGGAAGCAGCGCGTTCGCCTCCTGAACTGTGAAGATCTTCATTAGTGCTCGTCGGTGATCCTGATGAACTCCGTCGCCGCCTCGAACTCCGCTGCCTCTTCCTCGATTTCAGCCTCGATCACAACACGCATCGCGTGATCATAACCGTCAGGAGGCTGCGATTTCTGCATTTCCAGTTGATCCTGGAGATACGGCGCGGGCATCGGGCAATGCAAATCCCGCTCATCATACCGCGTTCCGTGCGAAATCTCCTTACGAACTTTGTCTGCAATCTCGCCAAGATCGATAAAGTAGTCAGAAACATCGATCAGTTTCGGCGCTGTGTTTGAACGGAAACCCGCAATCTCCACACGACAACCTTTGTAAGCAACAGCATTGACTGCATACACAAAATCCTCGTCGCCGGAAACGAGCACGGCCGTATCGTATCGTCCCGCCAGTGACAACATGTCTACCGCTATCTCAACGTCGAGGTTCGCTTTTCGTGTACCGTCATAGAAAGTCTTCAGTTCTTTTTGAATGACACGGAAACCGTTGCGACGCATCCACAAGAGAAAGCCCTGTTGCCGCTCGGCGCCAACGTCCACGCCGGTATAGAAGAACGCCCGCAGCAGTCGTCCATCGCCCAACAAAACACGAAGCAGTTTGTTGTAATCGATGTCGATATTGTGAAAGCGGGCGGCATGGAAAAGGTTATTACCGTCTATAAAAACTGCGACTCTACCGCGATGACCTAGCTGCCATGAAATGTTATTTGTAGGATCGAAATTGTGCATAAACTGACTCCGAACATACCCCTTGGTTTTTGAATCTAGAATGCTGCTTTACTCTGCACTGGTCAAGTAGGGAAAGTGTTATGGACCGTCACTAAGATGTTGCAATTATTTCATCAGAAATTGCGTCCAGATACACCTTTGTTATGGGGCCGTTTGTGACGTCGATTTCCCAGGCCAGCCGGATTTCGAGGCCGCTGGGGGGTACTTTTGAGGGCTGGGCGTAAACGACTAACTGCCGCGCCTCGACTGTAGCGTTAGCGGGCAGGGAAACATTTTGCTGTTGACCCGCTGTATTCAAGACGGTCGCAGTCTTGACGTGGTTTACCGCTTGTTCTGCGGTGATCTGTGGGGTCAGAGCGTTCAGCGCCGGCTGAAGCCGATCCGTGTTAGGGATACAGTTGCTCGAAAATCCGACGAGCTGCCAGTCACTTCTGAAACGGATCAGCAGGCTGCCGAAATTTCCGCGTAGCGGGTAGCGAAACGGTCTCTGTTCATAACGAGCCACTTTGACACCCGATGGCTCGTCGGTTCTTTCCACGAGCGACAGTTGATTCGGATCTGCTCCGATCAATGCCTGCCATTCGACGATGAACCGGCGCAGCGACTCGCGTATGTCTTCTTCAGTTGGGTTTGTTTGCGAGCCGACCTTTGGAAGATAGAGCGGGCCTGGAAGATTTGCAGGCAAGCTCTCGAGTGTTGCTGTGTACGGATGCAGGTTCGCTTCGGTCCTTCCCGGCAGACCATATCGTTGCGATAACTGGTACCAGGCGACAGACGCTTCTTCTAATCTGGTGCCGACGTCTGACAACGCGATCGGATACTGCGGGCGATTAGCGGCTGGACCGTTAGCGTCGGGCGGCTGGAATGCGGCGCACGCGCCCATCGTCACAACTGCAGCGAGGGCGAGTGTAAATATCAAAAACTTTCCGGTAAAAGTACCAGCACACATTCTTTTCGCCTCGGATTTTCTCATCGTCGTATAATTAAAATACTTGGAGGAGCTGTTGCCTAAAGATAACGAAAACATTCCCTTCCTTGGACCAGTCGAACCTTCGGAGCCGCTTGGTTTCCCCGCCGAACAGATGATTCGTTGCGAGGAGTGCTTGCGAGCTAATCCTCCTACGAGAGTAAGTTGTCTTTATTGTGTCGCTCCATTGCCATTAACAGAATCCGCTGCGCGCTTACGAAAGCCGGTCCTGCGCCAGCCTGAGAAACACCAGTTAGGTTACAACAACATTCTATTTCCGGTTGAGCGAGAAGTATCGACTGAGATCCTTGCTGATGCGGCGGCGCTTCTGAAACTCTCGACGGAGAATGTACAGCAGTTGATGTCTCAGAGCGTACCGACGCCGGTGGCGCGGACGGCTAGTCGTGAGGAGGCTGAGCTGGTGACGCTGAGATTGCGAGATCTCGGGTTGAAATGCGTGATTGTTAGTGATGAAGATCTTGGTTTGTCGCCTTCAGAGACGAATGTGAAGCGCGTGAGAGCGATGAGTTTTGAGGGTGACCGCGTGGTGATTTCGCACTCGGGAAGCGAGCAGTTGAGCATCACGTGGTCCGATGTGAGCTTGATCCTAACGGCGCGGTTGATCGAAACACGACTCGAGATCAAAGAGCGTATGACTCGTAAAAAGGAGAACGAGATTCTCGATACGAACGAGTTCTTTCGCGATGAAGCGGTGATTGATTTTTACACAGCGGGACATTCGTTTACGTGGCGTGTGGGTGCAACCGGGTTTGATTTCTCGTGTCTCGGGAGTGAGAAGGCGCTCGTTGTGAATGAAAACATCAGCAGGTTGCGGCAATTGATCATTGCGAAAGCGGTGAACGCGCAGTTTGATGATTCGTACCAGCGCGTTCGCAATCTGCTGGAGTTAGTGTGGAGCACGCAACCGGAAACGCAATCGAGTGGGTGGCGACGCGAGCGACCGGGGAAGCTCAGTGTTGGGGTGGCGACAACGAAAAGTAACGAGAGCCAGTTCACCCGCTACTCGCGCTTGCAGTATTACCTTACTCTTAATAGGACTTGAATGTAGAAATGGAACAAGTCAGGAAGAGGGGCTTGCCCCCGCTCTCCCCACAGCGGGGGCAAGCCCCCCTCCTGACTTGTTCTCTCTTCTGTCCGTCTTTATAAACTAAGCTTGTGCCGAACAGTTCAAACAAAGGTTCACAGGATCTCATCTATGGTCCAAACGCGGTGCTCGAAGCATTGCGCGCGGGCAAGCGGCAGATCGAGACGATCACGATTCTTGAAAGCGCGCGTCCGGATCGACTGAAGTCGCTTCTCGATCTCGCGCGTGAGAAAGGCGTGCCTGTTCATCGCGTGCCGCGTCTCGATCTCGATCGCTCACTCGGCGACGTGCGACACCAGGGCGTCCTCGCGCGCGTCGCGGCGGCCCGGTATGCAGACGCCGATGATCTGTTGGACCAACTGGAAGCGAAGATCGGCACCGCCGATCCGCCACTCGCACTCGGTCTTGACGGCCTGGAAGATCCACGCAACATGGGATCGATCTTGCGCACCGCGGAGTGTGCGGGTGTTCATGGAGTTTTCATTGCCGAGCGACGCGCCGTCGGGCTGACGAGCGTTGTGGCAAAGGTCGCCGCGGGCGCGCTCGAGTATGTTCCGGTGGCGCGCGTGACGAACCTCGTGCGTTTGATAGACCAGTTGAAAGAACGTAACATTTGGGTAGTCGGCGCTGCGGCTGAAGCAACACAGTTGTACACGGACTGGGATTGGCGATTGCCGGCCGCGATTTTTCTTGGCAGCGAAGGACACGGCTTGCACCGTCTGGTCAGAGAACACTGCGATACGCTCGTGCGTATACCTGTCTCGGGCAAGTTGGAATCGTTAAATGTCTCGGTTGCGGCAGGAGTGCTGCTTTACGAGGCGAGACGCCAGCGAACACTAAACGTGAAAGGTGAGAAATAGATGTTCTGTCCTAAGTGTGCTACCCAGAACCTCGACGGCGCGAGTTTTTGTCGCAGCTGCGGAGCGAATATCAGCCTTGTGCCGCAGGCGCTGACTGGTCAACTCGCGCCGCCGCAGCCTCCCATGATTGAGGCTGAGGGAGGCTGCCGGACGAGGCGTGGCAGGGAGCTCACACTCGAACAGCCGTTCAAAAACTTTTTCTTAGGCATTGCATTTATCATCATCTCGATTGTGCTATCGAGAACAATCGGGCAGGGCTGGTGGTTTTGGCTGTTGATACCGGCGTTCATGATGATGGCGACCGGGCTCGCGCAGTTCATCCGGTTGCAGGAACATGCGAAGCGCGCGTCTCTTGGCGCGCCGCCGGTAGGTAGATCTTTTGCGGAGCCGCCGGCGCGAACCTCTGAGCTCAGGGCTCCGGTCACGAGTGTCACTGAAGGCACCACGCGTCATCTCGGCGTCGAAGCACCCACACGCCATCTGGATCACGAACGGCATTAGCTTCAAGAGCGTCTTTAACCACAGATTACGCAGATTGTTTTACGGATTCTGTGTAATCTGTGGATAAAGAAAACCCTCTCTGTGAATCACAAACACTCAGCTCGTATTTGCGTGCCCGTGTGTGAGAAAGATCTCAACGCGATGCGGCGGACGTGTGAGTGGGGTGATTTCATTGAGTTGCGGTTGGATTGTCTCGAAGAGATCCCGAACAATCTTTCTGAATCGATCCAACACCTCCCGCGCCCGGCGATTCTTACACTGCGTCCCGCTGAACAGGGCGGACATCGCAAATTAACTCTCGAAGAACGACAACGTTTCTGGTCCACAGCTCCGCGCGGTGAGTCGATCT
>DATHTI010000332.1:0-4679 GCA_035463335.1 Pyrinomonadaceae bacterium
GATTCCCACGGTCTAATGCAAGAAGGCGCGCCAGGCTTGTTGGCGCCGCTTCGCGGGCTTCGCTTGTTGATACACACGGTTTAATTCAAGAAGGCCAGGTTTGCTGCCCGGCTCCGCTCGTTGATCGGCGACGTCTGGTCCAAAGAAGTTTATGAACGATTGTGACGCGTTATTTATTAGATAACCGGTGAGAAATACGTCGTTAATGTCGCTTGTGGCTTTGCCGAGATGCGCCGAGCCCGCGGAGCGGGCGGAAGCATACAGCCTGGGGCGCAAGCCCCAGGATCCGAAAATAGAAAAGCGATTGAGCCCGCGAAGCGGGCGGCAGCGTTGCCTCCACTACGCGGGCTCATGTCTGTGATTAATCGAGACTACGTGTTGCTGCTGGTTTTGCCACCGCCGGCGGCGGCTGAGCTGGTTGTGGTTCCGGGTGTGCCGGAGATGCCGCTCGTTCCGCTTGTGGCACCGGTTCCCGTGCCCGTTCCGGTGCTGCTGCCCATGCTCGCGCCAGTGCCGGTACTCGATTCGGTTCCGTAGCTACTGCTCGAGTAATCACCGTAACGGCCTTGCTTCACGCGCAGGCGATTCTCGACGTTCGTTACACCCGACACTGATTCCGCAATGTCTTCAGCCCGTCGTTTGTCCTCGCGGCTGTTGACCGTACCCGTCAACGTCACCTCGGTGTTCGACACTGAGACCTCAACATCCGACGCGTCGATGTAATAATCGTCACTCAGTCGATCGTTAACATCTTCCTTGATGCGCTCGTCCGAGCGGCGATAACCCTTCGGTCCACGCCCGCGGCGGTGTTCACGCTGCTGGTCCATATGCCGGCGACGCTCTGCGTCTTCATCACCAAACCACGACGCCACTGCGTCTGACGCACGATCCCACCAGCCACGTTCTTCACCCTGACCGTAGCGATCACGATCGTAGTCGTAACTGCGGCCGCGTTCACCGTGCGACTCGCCCGAGCGAAAGCCCGTCGGATAGTTGTAACCTTGCGAGTAATCGCGCATGCCTTCGCTATAACCGCGTTCGGCGCCAGAGCGACCGTAGCTGCCGTAGCGGCTTTCGCGCATGTCGTCATCGCGCTCGTTTTCCCAGCCGCGGCCCCAGTAACCCTCGCGACCGCTTTCGCGTCCTCCGCCCGAGGACGACTGGCGATCATACGAACGACCGCCTGACCAGTTTTCGCGACCTCCGCGACCTTCGCGACCGTATCTTTCAGATTCTCTTCCGCCGCCATAGCTGCCGCCGCCATAGCTGCCACCACCGGAACCGCCACGACCGTAGCTGCTGCCGCCGCCATAGCTGCGACCACCAGATTCACCGTAGCGACCTTCGCGACCTTCACCTGAGGAGCGACCCTCACCGGAACGGCTTTCGCCCCAGCGATTTTCGGCGCGCTCTCCGAAGGAGCGCGTGTTATCTAAACTCGATCGGCGGTTGTATTGGCCGTAATACTGTGAGTCACGGTCATAATCCCGATCATCACGATCATCATATCTCGATGACATCTTTAAACTCCTTTCCTTTACTTACCCTTGCTCGTTATAAGTTCGATAGTGCTCCGCCTCATGCTGTCAGCACCCTTTCACAAACCTGTTTCCTAAGTGCAACTTATTTGAGCCGCAAAAATGCACAAAAATCACAAAAAGTTTTTGTGCCTTTTGCGGGCTAATTGGAGCTGAGAAGTGTCGAGAGCTTTGAAGGATTGATGTTGCCGCCCGAGATGATGCAGGCGATTTTACCCCCGCCGGCGGCGCCGGAGAGGGTGCAGGCGAGGGGAGTGGCGCCCGCGCCTTCCGCGATGATGCGGTTGTTAGTGATAAGGAGACGAAGGGCGGAGGCAATTGAATCGAGGTCTGCGACGAGAGCGGCATCGATCAGAGAACGTGCACGGTCGAACATCTGCGGGAAGACGGCCTTCGCGCCGATGCCGTCGACCCATGATGGTTGATAGTCGATCTCGGTGGGAACACCGGCGGCAAAGGAGGCGGCGAATGGTGCCGCAGTCGCTACCTCCGCAGTAAAGATCTTGCAGGACGGACGTAATTGTCGTAACGCCGAAGCAATCCCGCACGTGAGTCCGCCACCGCCCCACGGAATGACCACCGCATCCACATCAGGCAAGTCTTCAACTATCTCCAAACCGATCGTCCCATTGCCCGCCATCACAAAGGGATCGTCAAACGAGTGAATGAACGTCCCCTCAACACCCGGAAAGCCACGCTCCTGAAACGCTCGCCACCATTCGTCAAACGAAACCTTGATCACACGACCGCCCAGCCGCTCGACGGCCAGCACCTTCGCATCAGGCGCAGAAGACGGCGCAATCACCGTACACGGAACGCCAAGCTCACGCGCACACCACGCGACACCCTGGGCCATGTTTCCCGCTGACGCCGTTACTACTCCACGCTCAACCAGCTCTGGCGACAAGCGCGCAATCGCGTTTGCAGCGCCACGAATCTTGAATGATCCAATTGGTTGGAGATTCTCCAATTTCAAGTAGATTTCCGGTGAGGCGCCGAGCAAATTGAGACGCACGAGGGGCGTGCGGATCGCTTTCCCGGCGATCACAAGCCGCGCGTCCTCGATATCAGGTAATGGAATTAAATCCACGGTCTCGCAGCTTACAATGATCATTGACTTTCCAGCTACTCGATAGTAAAAGTTTGCCACCTTCGATCGATTCCAACTCCAGGAGAACTATCATGAAAGTACTGGCCTCGGTTCTGACTCTGCTCGTCCTTTTCACCGCAACCGCTACCGCGCAAACGCAAACGTGGGAGCCGGAAACGCACTTGAAGTTGAAAGCTGTGGGCACACCGAGAGTTTCTCCTGACGGCAAACGTGTGGTCTACACCGTCAACGAAGCAGTCATGGCCGCAGACAAGAGCGAGTTTGTAACGCAAATCTGGCTGGCCAACATCGCCACCAAACAGAGCACGCAGCTCACGTTCGGCGAGAAGTCTTCGACAAATCCGAAGTGGTCGCCCGATGGAAACTGGCTCGCCTTCACTTCGAATCGTAAAGACAATCGAAACCAACTCTATCTTTTAAGCATGAACGGCGGCGAAGCTGAGCCACTCACAGACGGCAAGAGCGCTGTGGGTAACTTCGAATGGTCACCTGACGGACGCTCGATCGCCTATACGATGACCGATCCAAAATCTGAAGAGGAAGAGAAAAACGATAAAGGCAAGAACGACTTTCGCTGGATCGATGAAAACGTGAAGCTGGCGCGCTTGTACGTGCTCTCGATTCAAAAGGACGCGAACGGCAAACGCGAGCCACGCAAACTCACGACCGCCAATTACCACGTCGAGGCTTTCGACTGGTCCAGTGACGGCTCACGCATCGCTTTTGGTCACGTCAAATCGCCACTCGCAAACGATTGGCCCACGTCAGACATATCCATCATTGAAGTCGCAAGCGGCAAGATCTCGGTACTGGCCAACTCGCCCGCTGCCGAAACGTCTCCACTTTATTCTCCGGATGGAAATTCGATCGCAGTGCTCGCCAGCGACAATCCACCGCGCTGGGCACAAGCAGGCGTGATCCAGATCTTCTCTGCAAGCGGCGGTCAGCCTAAGACGCTCGTGGGTTCATTCGACGCGCAACCGGGTGTGGCCGGCTGGTCAAGCGATAGTAAACGTATCTACTTCGCCGAACCGAAAGGAACCGGCACGCAGATCTACATGCTCGACGTCGCAGCCAACCGCATCGACGAGATCAAAACCACACCCGCAGTCATCGGTGGTCTCAATCTCAATCAGACCGGCACAACGTTCGGATTTGTCAGACAAACTGCCGACACGCCCGCAGACGTCTTCATCGCTTCCGCCGCCGATTTCAATCCTGTGCAGATCACGACTGTCAACGCGGGCATTAAAACGCCGCCAGTTGGACGCACCGAAGTCATCACCTGGAAATCAAAAGACGGCAAACAGATCGAAGGTTTGTTGACTTATCCGGTCGGTTATCAAACCGGACAGAAGGTGCCGCTGATTCTAAACATTCACGGCGGCCCCGCCGGCGTGTTCCAGCAGACATTTCTCGGTGGCCGTGGCTCATACCCGCTCGCAACATTCGCTTCGCGCGGTTACGCGATCCTGCGTCCGAACCCGCGCGGCTCGAGTGGTTACGGCACCGAGTTTCGTCGTGCGAACCTGAAGGACTGGGGCTTCGGCGATTACCAGGACTTGATGACCGGAGTCGATCGAGTGATCGAAATGGGTGTTGCAGATCCGGAGCGTCTTGGTGTGATGGGTTGGAGCTACGGCGGCTTTATGACGTCGTGGATCGTCACGCAAACGTCGCGCTTCAAAGCTGCTTCAGCCGGCGCGCCGGTCACGAACCTCATGAGCTTCAACGGCACGGCCGACATCCCCTCGTTTATTCCTGACTATTTCGGCGGACAGTTCTGGGAAGTGATGGATCTCTACCAGAAGCACTCGCCGATATTAAACGTGAAGAATGTCACCACGCCGACGATGATTCAGCATGGCGAGGCAGACATTCGCGTGCCCATCTGGCAGGGTTACGAGTTTTACAACGCGCTGAAAGTGAAGGGCGTGCCGACGCGCATGCTCGTGTTGCCGCGACAGCCGCACGGACCCAACGAACCGAAGATGCAGCTCGCGGCGATGAAGTCGAATCTCGAGTGGTTC
>DATHTI010000333.1:0-8052 GCA_035463335.1 Pyrinomonadaceae bacterium
CATCACCACCTCACGCGCCGTTTGATCTGCATCAAGGACGTGACACCCAAGCTCGACAAACACAGACGCCACAAACGATTTGCCGACACCGATTGAACCTGTCAACCCAACACGTAACATAGTTCACTGCGATCGCAACCGCGCGGCCTTTAGCGTGTTCTTCATCAACATCGCCACGGTTAACAAACCCACACCACCCGGCACGGGCGTCAACATGCCTGCGACTTCTGCCGCCTCGGCCGGATTCACATCCCCGACGAGAGTCGAGCCACGCTTCGCGACAACCTCGAGGCGCTTCTCTGCTTCGTCGCCAAACAACCTGTGCACCTCACCGGCATCCGAGACTTTGTTCATGCCGACATCGATCACAGTCGCGCCCGGCTTGATGTGATCGCCGCCGATGAAGCCCGCGCGCCCAATAGCGACTACAAGCAAGTCCGCAGTGCGCGTCACCGCCGCAAGATCCCGTGTGCGTGAATGACAGATAGTAACCGTCGCATCACGCTGCAAGAGTAGCTGCGCCATCGGGCGTCCGACAATCTGACTGCGGCCCACGACGCACGCATTCGCGCCACGAATCTCAACACCTCGATCGTCAAGCAGCTCGATAATGCCCGCAGGCGTGCACGGCACGAATACCGGCCGTCCCATGGCAAGCCTGCCTGCGTTCACGGGATGGAAACCGTCGACATCCTTCGACGGATTCATCGCTTCGATGATCGCGGTCTCGTCCACGTGAGCCGGAAGCGGAAGCTGAGTCAATATGCCGTCAACATCGTCGCGAGTATTCAGCGATGCGATGAGCTCGAGTAGCTGTTCAGTTGTCGTCGACTCGGGCAATGCGTGATGTTCCGAGCGAATCCCAACCTCTTCACACGCGCGAATCTTGTTTCTGACATAAACAGCAGACGCCGGATCATCACCGACGCGCACCGCAGCCAGCGATGCACGCACGCCGCGCGCGATCTCAGCCTTCACTTCCTCTTTGATTCTCGCGGCCAGATCCGCCGCTTCAAGTTTGATCATATTAGTGGCCATAAAAAAGCGCACAAGGCCCAAACCACGATACTCGTCGGGAATATGCAAAATTAATGGTCTGTGCTCTTTGTGCCCTTCTGTGGCGTCATTATAATCCGAGTTATGTCGTTTGCGAGACTACTCCTTTTTGTAGCTTTACTTACAGTTGCGGCGCTTAAGGCTGTCGCCCAGTCGCCGGATCCAATCGTCGCGGCTGTTGAAGCCAAAGACTGGCAGACTGCGCGCGCCGAGATTAGCAAAGTTCGTTCAGCGAACGAGGCGCTCTTTCGCGATAAGAATTACGAGTACCTGCTCGGTCGCATTGCGGAGCGAACGGGCGACACGGCAACCGCGGTCGCAAACTACCAGGCAATCGCTTCGAACAACTCGAAACTGAAAGAGTACGCGTTGTGGCGGCTCGCGAAGATCGCACGCGCAACTGGCGACCTCGTGCTCGAGCGCGAGCGTCTGCAACAACTCATCGCTGCCGCCCCGTCGAGCCTGCTCTTTGAAGCCGCCACATTGCGACTGACTGAAAGCTTCTTTGAGAGCGGTGACTTTGCCGCCGCCGCGAGCAGTGCGAAGCCTTTGACGCTCTCGAAGACGAGCGCGATCGCGCGTGAAGGCGCGGCGTTGATGGGCCTTGCGTACCTGCGCGCCGGCAAGACGACTGAAGCACGCGATGTCTTCGCGAAGTTGGTAATGCAAATGCCCGATGCTTCGCGTCCTGATGATTACGCGCTCGAAGCAGTGCGGCAGCTCGATGCGCTCGACAAAAATTCGCCGCTGTCTTCCGAAGCCGAACTTCTGCTGCGTGCGTCTGTCTACCAGTTCAACCGCGACTTCGCCGGCGCGCGCGTGCACTACCAGGCGGTTATCGATCGGTTTCCGCAGAGCACGACGGTTCCGAACGCGACTTTTCAGATTGCGCGTGGTCTCTACAACGAAGCGAAGTACGAGGATGCAGTCAAACTCTTCCAGAGAGTTTTTGACTCGCACCCACAATCGTCGAGCGCGCGCGATGCAGTCGGATTTCTTGCCTCGAGTTACGTGCGGCTAAAGCGCACCGACGACGCAGTCGCGGCTTACAAACTGCTGATCGATAAATTCCCAGACAATCCCGCGCCGGAACGCGCTTACCAGAACATCATCGACGCACTGCACGAAGCGGGCCGTTATCCCGAAGCGCTCAACTGGGTGCAGCAAGCACGCGCACGTTTCAAAACCGACCTCGCGAACGCGCTCGTGTTGTTCGCACAGCTTCGCATACACATGGCCCAGGGAAGCTGGGCCGTCGTAGTGCGCGACGCGGATGAGTTGTTGAAGCTGTCCGATCTCGGCGGAGTCCGCATACCGGGCGGCACGAACACAGCCGAAGTCAATTTCCTGCGTGCGTACGCGCTCGAACAGCTCGGCCGCAATGAAGAAGCAATCAGCGGCTATTTGTCGATTCCGGAGGGGCGCAATGAGTACTACGGCACGCGCGCGACGCAGCGGCTGCTGGATCTGGCCACGAACGAGAAGTCGCGATCGCTCGTGCGGATGCGTCTCAATGCGTTGTTGAATGAGAGTAAAACCGCGAGTGCGGCGGGACAGTCGGAACAAGCTCGCGTGGCAGCGCAGTCGAGTTTGAGACTGGCTACCAATCCGCAGGAGCGTGCTGACGCACTGAAGTACTTACAAACGGCATACAACGCGTTATCCACGTATCGTCTGCCTGCCTTCAATAAAATTACGCTGCTGAAACAAGATCCTGAACTCGGACCACACGAGGCACTCGCAAACAGCCTCCTGCTTCTCGGTCTTTACGACGAAGCGCTTCCTGAATTGCTCGCGGCACGAAAAGCGTCCGCCGGTCCGGACGAAGACTACTCGATCGCCGTGCTGGCGCTGCGTGCGGGTATTCCGAATCGAGCGGTTCGTTTCGCTGAGCAGATCTGGAGGACTATGCCCGCGGATTACGTGATCGAGCTCGCTCCACGTGAGCTTGTGACACTGCTTTATCCGGCGCCGTTTCGCGAATCGTTACTGAAACATGCGAGCAGCCGGAATGTTGATCCGCGCTTTGTGTTGTCGATCGCGCGGCAGGAGTCGCGTTTTCAGGCGGACGCAAAGTCGGTCGCAGCCGCGCGCGGAATGATGCAGTTCATCGCCTCAACTGCAAACGAGATCGCGACGCAAGTCGAGTTGAAGAACTTCAACCAGGACGATCTGTACAACGCCGATACGGCCATACTCTTCGGATCGCAGTATCTCGCAAACCTGTTCAAGCAGTTTCCGAATCAGCCGCAGGCCGTGGCTGGCTCGTACAACGGCGGGGCTGACAATCTGGCGCGCTGGATCGCGCGGTCGCGCGCGAATGAGGCCGATCGCTACGTTCCCGAGATCGGTTTTACCCAAACGAAGGATTACGTTTACAAAGTGATGGCGAATTATTGGATCTATCAAAGACTCTACAACGAAAACCTCCAACCCCAATGAGGCCACAAAAAGGCACCAAAAGCACAAAACGTTTTCTGAAAAAGCTTTTGAGCTTTTTGTGCCTTTTTGTGGCTATAAGTGTTTTTAGTTTTGTGGCGTGCAAGCGTGGAAATGAGAAGAGGTATGACTTGAAGGGTAAGGTGATGGCGGTTGAGCGGGAGAAGCGTCAAGTGACCGTCTCGCACGAGGAAATCACGGGGTACATGCCGGCGATGACGATGCCGTTCACCGTGCGGAGTGAGTCAGACCTGCAAATCATCGCGCCTGATGATCAGATCACGGCAACGCTCGTGGTCGATGGTAAGCACTCGTGGCTGGAAGAGATGATCATCACGAGACAGAGTGCAACTGCGCCTGCAATGCCGGGGGCGCAGATGGCGAAGGAAGGTGATGAAGTTCCAAACTTCACGTTGCGCAACCAGGACAATCGTGAGATTCACATCAAGGATTATCGCGGCAAGACGTTGCTGTTGACGTTTATCTACACGCGCTGTCCGGTGCCGGATTACTGCACGTTGATGTCCGACAATTTCCAGCAGATCGATCGCGCGCTCGGAGAAGATCCGGAGCTATACGGCAAAACGCACCTGCTCAGCATCAGCATCGATCCCGAGTACGACACACCAAAGGTCTTGCGCAGCTACGGCGCTGCGCATACCGAGCGCTATCAGAACGAGACTTTTGCGCACTGGGAGTTCGCAGGGGGAACGAAGGAGCAAGTGAAAGAAATCGCGCAGTTCTTCGGTCTAACCTACTTCCCCGAGAAGGACGAGATCATCCACGCCCTGCGGACCGTAATCGTAGATCCTCAAGGTAAGGAGGCAAAGATCTACGGTGGAAATGAATGGAAGCCGGAGGAGATCGTAGAAGAAATGCGAAAACAGTAACCACAGATAACACACATTGAAAATCGGGATTTAAATCCGGATTTAAAATCCGTGTAATCCGCGGTTAAAGCCCCTTAAGTTTCTTGATCTCTTCGGTGAGTACAGGCACTGCCTCAAACAAATCTCCAGCAATTCCGTAATCCGCGATATCAAAAATCGGCGCCTCGGGATCCTTGTTGATCGCCACGATCGTCCCCGAATTCTTCATGCCGACAAGATGCTGGATCGCGCCCGAGATACCGAGCGCAACATAAAGCTTCGGCGCCACAGTTTGACCTGAAGATCCGATCTGCCGATCGATCGGAAGCCACTCGGCGTCACAGATCGGACGCGACGCAGCCAAATCTCCACCAAGCACTTCCGCGAGCTTCTCAGCCAGCGCAAGATTATCTTTACTCTTGATCCCCCGGCCGACCGCGACGATCACGTCAGCCTTCGTGAGATCCACCGCCTGCTTCGCTTCCTGGAAAGGAGCCTCAGGCTTCATGCGCACCTCACCAATCTCGACCGCAACATTCTCGACCGGCGCGCCACTTCCCTTTGCAGCCTGATCCGGTCGATATGCGCCAGTCTGAAACGTCGCAAACACCGGCGCCTCTCCGTCAGACACAACATCCGCATCAAGCTTGCCGAGAAAAATTCTGCGTGTGAAACCGATCTTTCCGCCATCCGCCTTCGCACGTATGCAATCACTGATCAGCGACTTCCCAAACCGCGCCGCCAGCTTCGGAGCGAAGTCACGCACCTGGTACGTATGCGTCAGGAAAACAAAATTCGGATCAACCTGCTTAACGATCTGCTGCATGCCGTCGGCATAAGCATCCGGCGTGTAGTCAGCCAGCTTCGGATTGGTCGCACAAATAACCTTCTCGACATCGTACGCCGCAATCTCCTGCGCGAGCCCCGCGACATCCGCACCAAGCACGACCGCACTAACTTTCTGGCCCAACTGCGATCCGAGCGACTGCGCCGCCGCAATCGCCTCTACCGAGCTGCGATTCGCGACCCCGCCTTTATGCTCAATAAAAACTAATAATCCGTTACTCATCCGTTTAATCCGTGGTTAAAAAACCCTCGCTTCAACATGAAGCTTCTGGGCCAATTCAGCCGCCCCAGCCTTCGCATCGCCATTCCCAAGCATCTGCGTCTGCTTCGTCTTCTGCGGCAAATAGATCTTCTCGACGCGCTGGTGCGACGGCCGTCCGACAAGCTCTGCCGACGGCGTCACTTCCCTGATCTCCTTCTTCTTCGCCGCCATGATTCCCTTCAACGTCGCGTATCGAATCTGGCTGATACCCGACTGGATCGTCAGCAACGCAGGCAGAGGCATCTCGTACCATTGATACCAGCCGCTCTCAAGCTCACGCTTTACACGAAGCTTGTCTGCCGCGGCGTCTAATTCGATCACGATAGTCGCGTGCGGCAATCCGAGCAGCTCGGCCATAATCACGCCCGTTTGCCCGTAGCCATGATCGTCTGATTGAAGTCCCGTAAACACGAGATCCGGTTTTTCATCACGAATCGCGTCGGCCAGAACTGTCGCCGCCGCAAAAGGCGTGAGGTGCGTGAGATTGTCGCCAACCACATGAATGGCCCGATCGGCGCCACGCGCAAGCGCGTCTTTGATGACGCTCTTCACACGCTGTGGTCCCATCGAACAAACAACCACTTCACCACCGAGCTTCTCGCGCACACGCAACGCTTCTTCGAGCGCGTAGCCGTCTGACTCGCTCACTTCGAAAGAGAGATCGCCCTCCTCAATCCACGTCGCGTCTTTGTTAATCCGCAGGATCGCGTCCTTATTCGCGACCTGCTTCATCATCACTATGATCTTCATTAACCTTCATACCTCTTGAACAACAGCGCCGCGTTCGTGCCTCCGAACCCGAAGCTGTTTGAAAGCACGTACTCGACTCGCGCTTCGCGAGGCTCGTTGGGAACGTAGTCGAGGTCACACTCAGGATCGGGATTCACGTAATTGATAGTCGGCGGTATGACGTTGCGATGCAGCGTCAACACACTAAACACGCTCTCGATCCCGCCTGCGGCTCCGAGCAAGTGACCCGTCATCGACTTTGTCGAGCTGACCGCAAGCTTGTAAGCGTGCGCGCCAAACGTCTCTTTGATCGCGAGTGTCTCAAACTTGTCGTTGTACGGCGTGGACGTTCCGTGAGCGTTGATGTAGCCAACCTGATCCGGCGTGATGCCCGCGTCTTTCAGCGTTTTTTGCATCACGCGTCGCGCGCCCGATCCGGTTTCATCCGGCATCGTGAGATGGAAGGCATCGGCAGACGCGCCGTAACCCACGATCTCAGCGTAGATCTTCGCACCACGTCTCTTTGCCGATTCGAGCTCTTCGAGGATCATGATCCCGGCGCCCTCGCCGATGACAAAGCCGTCGCGATCTCGCTCAAACGGTCGCGAGGCATGCACCGGATCGTCGTTGTTGGTTGACAACGCTCTCATCGCGGAGAACCCGGCCACGCTCATCGGCGTGATGGCTGACTCGGCGCCGCCGCAGATCATTATGTCGGCATCGCCGCGTTGAATGATCTTGAAGCTGTCGCCAATCGCGTGCGCGCCTGCGGCACAGGCGGTGGCGGTGGCGGAGTTTGGTCCTTTGGCTCCGAAACGGATCGAGACCTGGCCCGCGGCGAGGTTCACGATTGCCGAGACGATAAAGAACGGCGAGACGCGGTCTGGACCATCGTCGAGCAGTTTCGAGTGCTCGCGCTCGATGGCCCAGAAGTCTCCGATGCCGCTGCTGATGTAAGTGCCTACGTTTTCCGAGATGTCGTCTGAAAACTTGCCTGCGGGGGTGAGCTGGATGCCGCTGTCGGCTACCGCTTCGATCGACGCCGCAATCGCATAATGAATAAACGAGCCCATCTTGCGGGCGTCTTTCTTCGGAATGAATGCGAGTGGGTCGAAGTTTTTTACTTCGCAGGCAAACCTGACTGAAAACTTCTCGGCGTCGAACTTCTTGATGTAGTCGGCACCACTGCGCCCGCTCATGAGAGCGGTCCACGTGTCTTCGACAGTGTTGCCAACCGGAGTGACGAGGCCGAGGCCTGTAATCACGACACGACGTGTCAAATCAGAACTCCTTGGGAGAGCCGGTGTTATGCCGGGCTTTCTCTGTGCAACCTCTGTGTCCTCTGTGTCTCTGTGGTTACCACATCAACTAACCACAGAGACACAGAGGACACAGAGGTTGCACAGAGAAGACCATCACTAGTTACTTCTTGTGCTGGTCGATATAGTTATACGCGTCCCGCACACTCTGAATCTTCTCGGCATCTTCGTCGGGAATCTCAATGCCAAACTCTTCTTCAAAACGCATCACGAGTTCGACCGTGTCCAGCGAGTCGGCCCCGAGGTCGTCGATGAATCTCGCGTTCGGAGTTACTTCGTTTTCATCGACACCAAGCTCATCGACAATAATCTGTTTTACCTTGTTCTCGATCTCTTGATCGGGCATCGTGTTTGCTCCTCTGTGAGTTTTAATTTAACTAATCAATCTACGCAGCAAGTCCCACGCGTGTTGCCTCCACGCTTGCCGCATCCTCCACGTTCAGCATCTTAGCGTCGCGATTGATCTGACGCATGAGACCTGACAAAACTTTTCCCGGTCCGGCTTCGACGAATGTATCGACGCCTTGCTGCA
>DATHTI010000334.1:0-1549 GCA_035463335.1 Pyrinomonadaceae bacterium
CGTGCCACGTCTCTTCGCGTTCAAAAGCGACACGAGCAGCTCGAGACGTCGATCGATGAACTGCGTTAGCGGTTTACTTTCGATTGTTGGCGCGACGAGTTTCGAGGCAACTGCTTCAGGTAAAACTAGACCGTCAACCGGTGTCTTCGCGTTCGCGGGAAGCGCGGGTGAGTTGGGTGCTTGTTTGACGAGGCTGTAGCGAATTGGACGAGCGCCATTGGCCGGAACGGTCTTGGGCCATGGTCCCTGCGTCGCGTGTTTTTGTAATCCGGCGAGTGCTTGTTGTGCGTAAGTAATGCCGCGCACCGGATCGGTCTCGTTTGGATCGAGCGTGATGATTTGCGCGCCCGCGGCGGCTTCACCGCGAGAGCGAACGAAGAGTCGTTTCACTTGCCACGTTCCGGCCTGCGCGAGCTGCTCGGGAAACTGTTTCGGATCGGCCGCGGCATCAACGGCGGCTATGACTGTGCGACCGGTTGCCTGGTGATGACCATGACCACTCGCCGTGTCGTGGTTGGTGATAATTACGTCAGGACGCAGCAGCCGTATCTGCAACACCATGCGTCGCAGCACTTCCTTCTCACCCCACGCGCGAAACGTCTCTTCAGCAGACTTCGAAAAACCAAAATCGCGAAAGCCGAGGAAGTGCGGCTCGGAGCCTTGCACTTCGGAAGCGGCCATCGTTTCGCGGGCGCGAATCACGCCGAGCTCTTCGTAAAGCTCAGGTCCAACTGCGTTCTGTCCGCCTTCACCGAAAGTTGAGAAAAGCGAGACTGTGTGAATCCCGTACTTGCGGCGGAGGATCGTGAGCGTGCTGCCGTCTTCGTCGTCAGGATGTGCGGCGACACACATCACGGTCCAGGGATTCGTGAGATCGAGTAGCGCCTGATGTAGCGCAGCTTTATCAGTTTCTGATCGCGCCGAGGGAATAACCAGCAGCAGTGCGACAAAAACTATTAACCACAGGTTACGCGGATGTTTAAGCAGATTCATTTACCGATTTATCCTCTTAGCTTCTCCAATCGTCCGGCCACGATCATGCTGACTGAGATAATGACGATCAACACTACGCCGTACGCCGCCGCCGCGCCGAGATTGAAGTCTCTTAACTCAGATGCAATCGCGATCGAGATCGGTCGATTTGCCGGAACAAACACCAGCACCGAAGCGACATATTCGCCTAACGCGATCACAAACGCCAGCAGCGTCCCCGCGACCGCACCCGGCCAAACGAGCGGCAATATCACGCGCAGAAACCGCTGCCACGCGCGCGCGCCGAGCGAGCCTGCAGCTTCTTCGAGCGTCGGATCGAGCTGCTCCATGCTGGCCTGGAGCGCACGTACGACGAGGGGCATGAACCGCAGAAAATAAACCACCGGCAGTATCCAAAAAGTCCCGACCAGCACGAATGAACCGAGCAACAAACTCGGTCCGCCTTATGCCTCCGCCACCGACACGGCCACGACCGTTCCCGGCAGCGCCCACGGAACCAACACCAGCAAAGACAACAGTCGTCGCCATCCTTCGCCGAAAAACTTTTGCTCGCTTT
>DATHTI010000335.1:0-4685 GCA_035463335.1 Pyrinomonadaceae bacterium
CCGCCGACGGCGAGGTCGCCTTGTCGCGTTGGATCGCGAACGACACTCGGCGTCAGTGTCGCGAAGTCGAGAAAGTTGCGACCATTCACCGGCAGGTTCTGGATTGCGCGCTCATTGACGACGGATGAGACAGACGTGCGGGTTGTCTCGACGACTTGTCCTTCGGCAGAAACGTCGACCATCGCGACAGTTGCGTTACCGACAGCGAGCTGGATGTCGAGTGGCGTTTGGCCGCCGACCGTTACGATGACGTTTGTGAAAGTAGCAGGCGTAAATCCCTGCGCGCCGCTGGTCTCGACTTTGTAAGCGCCCGGTGGGAGAAACACGATGCGATAGATGCCTTCGTCGTTTGTCTGTGCGTTCTTTTGCAGGCCCGTGGCAAGGTTGGTTGCGGTGACTGTGACGTTGGGAACAGAGGCGGCGTTGGGATCAGTGACGCGGCCTTCGATGTTGCCGGTGTTTGCTTGTGATTGAGCGTTGATGCTCATCGCGATAGACAGGAGTATCGCGAGGGTCAGGGGGACTCTTAACATGGATTCCTTCTTTCTATTGGGAACGATTGGGGCGATTGTAGGGGTGGCCCTCCGTGGCCACCCCAGCGTGATTATTCCACGATGGGGCGGCCACAGCGGGCCGCCCCTACAATTAAGTCTTCAATGGGCGCCACAGTGCCGCCAAACGCTTACCACTCGCCGTTTGCAGCAGGCTCATTACGCCCATGTAGCCGAAGCCGAAAAAGAACAGCAGCAGAAAAGGAATCGTTCCCCACATGTGAAGTCGCGCGGAGTAGGCAATGGCGAGGAGAAAGTAAACAGCAAAACTCAACTCGAGCAGCGGCAGCAAACCGCGTTTGCGTTTGTACTTCTTTCGCTTCCAGGTAGCGTCACTAGTCTCTTCAACACGATACTTCGGTGTCCGCACGAATTCAGACTTCACACCCAGCAGCGCTTCCAGCACCGCGCGCGCATTCGAAAACGCGAGGCCAATACCGAGCCCCATCACGAGCGGCAAGTGCAACAGGCGCGGCGCGCGTTTCTTATCGAGATACCAAACTGCCGAGCCATAAAACATCACCACCGAGATCGATGAGAAAATCAACAGCGGCAGGTCGAGCACCATCAAGTGGTAAAACGGCTGGTTATAACGCACCAGTAGCAGTGGAAATTGCAGGAAACTCGCGATGATCATCAGCGGGTAACTGATGTTGCCCGTCAAACGAAAGAACATTTCCAGCTTCACGCGAAACGGTAGCGGCGCCAGCCAGATGCGCGGGTAAAGCTTGATTCCGACCTGCATCACACCCTTGGCCCAGCGTCGCTGTTGTGCTTTGAAGGCGTTGATCTCGACCGGGATCTCAGCCGGTGCTTCCTCGTCGAGCAGGTAAACAAATTTCCAGCCCATCAACTGCGCGCGAAAACTCAGGTCAGTGTCTTCAGTCAACGTGTCGTGCTGCCAGCCGCCGCTCAGCTCGATCGCCTCTCGACGCCAGATGCCGGCCGTGCCATTGAAGTTGAAGAAACCACCGGTGCGATTGCGTGTGGTCTGTTCGACGACGAAGTGACCGTCGAGCATGATCGTCTGTAGGCGCGTCAGCAGGTTGTAGTCGCCGTTGATGTGCGACCAGCGCATTTGCGCGCAGCCAACCATCGGATCGGTGAAGAAGTCGACGAGCTTGCGCAGGCAATCAGGCTTGGGAACGAAGTCGGCGTCGAAGATCGCGAGCAGCTCACCCTTGGCAGACTTGTTTCCGTTCTCGAGGGCGCCGGCTTTGAAACCGGTGCGATCGTCGCGGTGGATGTAGTGAATATCGAAACCCTGCGCCGCATACTTCGCGACTACGGCTTCAGCAACGCGTACCGTCTCGTCAGTCGAGTCATCAAGCACCTGGATCTCGAGCTTCTCGCGCGGGTAGTCGATTGCAGTGACGGCTTTGACCAGGCGCTCGACGACGTAAAGCTCGTTGAAAAGCGGAAGCTGGACCGTGATCGTAGGCAGCTCGGCTTCGCTAAAATGAAGGCTGGGTTTCGGGACGAAGTCTTTGTAGCGCCAGAAGTCGATGACCTGCTTGATGCGGTAGGCGCCATAGACCGCGAGCGTGCCGAGGATTGCGAAATACAGAATTAGAATGACCCAGTCGAAGGTGTCGAGCTTATAAAGCGGGCTGATGTTTGACCAGGTTTTGTTGACGAGATCGTGGAAGTACTGTTCGAAGAGGGCTTGTGGCGGCGGCCCTTTCGGGCTGGGCCATGGCGTCGGTGCTGGAGACTGAAAAATCATGAATTACGGTACTTTTAAAAGCGCCAGATTCTACCTTAATGGGGCAGGCATTGCGAAGCCACAGGGCGCGTATTTCAAATTTTTCGCCTTCAAATCCTTCGATCTGGGGCACTGTAGTCGCTGGGAGCGGCCGCGAGGCGTTCCGGCGAGGTAAGCGTAAAGGTCACGGGGCGCGGCTCGTTTGTTCGCTTTGTGAGCGAACGGAGGCTCAAATCAACTATGCCGGGCATGACGTAAAAGACGGCTACGCTTCCGAGCAGCGCCCCGGTGAGCAAACGTGACGTGTGCGTGTTTTCCCAGAAACCGAAAAAAGTCAGGCTGAAGTCGATTGCGAGTGGAGCGGCGGCGAGGATCAAGAGGCTTCGCGGCGGTGTAGATGTATCTCTCAGAGATCTTATGAGCGGGTAGACCAGCAACGTGAACGCGAATCCGGCGTAGATCCCCGTGCAGCGCGAGCAAACGGCGAATTTGTGACCGTCGATGAAATAGGAGCGCTCTGGAAGCTGGTGACAGAGTGTTCCGAACGCCCGGTAGATCGCGAACGCGACGCCGTTATGGCCACCCGCAGCCGCGAGGGGCGCCACCAGTATCAGCGACCCCAGCGCCACCACCGTCGCCGCACTCACCAGCCAAAACACCATCGGCCTCGACGTCGGCACTACTTGCGGAACATATCTCATCTAAATCGTTCCGAATATCCGTGTAATCCGTGGTTAAAAGCGGATAACCGTATCTGGTCCACCCTCGATATGAAGCGTGTCAACAAATCGAATGTGGCGCGACTCGGTCGTCATCACCACCGAATGCGTCCTCTTCCCCGATCCGAAAAACCGCACACCCTTCAGCAACGCGCCATCAGTCACACCAGTCGCCGCAAAAATGATCTTCTTCCCCGGTGCAAGATCGTCCGTGTCGTAAACCTTGTTCGGATCTTTGATCCCCATCGTCGCCAGACGATCGAGCACTTCATCACGCGACGGCACCTTGTTTTTGTCTACACCCAAACGATCCGGATCGAAAACGAGTCGCGCCTGGATCTCGCCATTCAAACACTTCATCGCCGCGGCAGTGATCACGCCTTCCGGCGCGCCGCCGATTCCCATCAACGCGTGAATGTTTGTTCCAGCGACCGCCGCCGAAATACCCGCCGATAAATCACCATCAGAAATCAAACGAATGCGAGCGCCCGCGGCCCTCACGTCTCCAATCAGTTTCTTGTGTCGCGAGCGATCGAGCACGATCACCGTGAGGTCTTCGATGTCGCGTCCCAAACGACGCGCGATGTTCTTCAGGTTGTCTTTCACGGGCGCATCGATATCAACGACGCCACGCGACGATGGTCCAACCACGATCTTGTCCATGTAAATGTCAGGCGCATTGAGCAAGCCGCCACGCTCCGCTGCGGCGAGGACGGCGATCGCATTATTTGCGCCGAGCGCGCAAAGATTCGTGCCCTCGAGCGGGTCAACCGCGATATCAACTTCGGGGCACGATTCCGCAATCTCCTCGCCTACACCAAAGCCGCCTCCGACCTCTTCACCGATGTAGAGCATCGGCGCTTCGTCGCGCTCGCCTTCGCCGATCACGACACGCCCGCGCATCGGCACCGTATCCATCACTTCGCGCATCGCTTCGACGGCGACGTGATCTGAGAATTTTCGATCGCCCTGACCCATCGTTTTAGCTGAGGCGATCGCAGCGGCTTCGGTCACGCGCAAGAAATCCAAAGACAGCTCACGCTCTGTCCTGAGGTCGTCACCCATCTGTGTCTCCTGGTTAGGGGTTCAGGTTAAAAATGCGCATTCATACTAGCATACTAGACAAACGCAACTCTAAACGGTACTCTCACGCGCGCTCTTCGTTTCTGGGCCTCATCACTATGGATCGAAGAATAGAGCTCATCATCTCTAAGATTAAGAAAGACACTGCGGCGGCGTGGGACATTCCGGCACTCGCCGTGCTCGTGAACCTCTCGCCTTCGCGCTTCCGCCATCTATTTAAACAAGAAACTGGGACGACTCCGGCGCAATACCTCAAAGACATCCGGCTGACCAGGGCCGAAAAGATGTTGCGCACGACGTTTCTCAGTATCAAGCAGATCTTGAAGCAGGTTGGGATTGCGTCGAACGCTCACTTCGTACACGACTTCCGCCGGAAATACGGCACGACACCCACTGCTTACCGCCGCACGATCAGACGCAATCAGAAAAAAAGACGCAACCGGGTACCGTAGCCACTTTCGGCAAAATTTAGCCGTTTTCGACAACAAACAGTCATTGACTACACCGTCGATTGAGACTAGATTGCGCTCACTCACCAATCATCAGGGCAACTGTAGGGGCGGCCCTCCGTGGCCGCCCCAGCGTTGAAAGTTGTCGATGTTTTTGGTCCCACGCTGGGGCGGCCAC
>DATHTI010000336.1:0-12130 GCA_035463335.1 Pyrinomonadaceae bacterium
CAAGAAAGGCGGCGCCAAGAAAGCAGCTAAAAAGAAATAGAGACCGGTCGGAGGCTTTGCACAAAAAGTCACGAATGCACTCTTCTCTGTGGAATCTCTGTGTTCTCTGTGTCTCTGTGGTTGATGAATTCCGAGCAAAAACACACCACAGAGACACAGAGAACACAGAGGTTGCACAGAGAAATCCGTAATGTAGGACCTTTTTGTGCAAAGCCAGGCGTAAGCATAAAGCCGGGGGCGCAAGCCCCAGGTTAACGCGCTGCCACCCGCTATCGCGGGCTCGCGGGTTGTTTTTTGTGACTTGGTTCCTGGGGCTTGCGCCCCCGGCTTTATGCTGCCGCCCGCTCCGTGGGCTGAGCGCCCTTTGTACGAGGCTAATGGCTGACGCGGTTCGCTTTACAGTTGAAGCGCAGAACGGTGAAGCACGGGCGGGTGTGTTGACCACGCGTCGTGGCGTGATCGAGACGCCGGTGTTTATGCCGGTCGGTACGGCCGGCACGGTCAAGGGTATTCGCTTTGAGGAGCTCGAGTCAGAAGATCTCGACGCGCGGATCATCCTCGGCAATACGTACCACCTGTGGCTGCGTCCCGGCATCGACGTGATCAAAGAGGCTGGCGGATTGCATCGCTTCACCGGTTGGGACCGCGCGCTTTTGACGGATTCCGGTGGTTTTCAGGTCTGGAGCCTTGGAGCACTCCGCAAGATCTCAGAAGAGGGCACCGAGTTTCGATCTCACCTCGACGGCTCACTACGTTTCCTGTCGCCCGAGGTCTCGATGGAGGTACAGGCCGCACTCGGCTCTGACATCGTGATGGTTTTCGATGAATGTGCGCCCGGTGAAGCCAGCCACGAAGAGACCGAGCGCAGCATGAATCTCACGGCCCGCTGGGCAAATCGTTCGAAAACTGCTTTCGCTCGACTGCAATCAGAAGGCGCGGACACTGGCCGTCGCGACGCTAAAGGTCTGAGCGGAGCGCAGGCATTGTTTGGCATCATCCAGGGCGCCGGACATCTGGATCTGAGACGAGCCAGTCTCGAACAGACCGTAAACATCGGCTTCGACGGCTATGCAATCGGCGGATTGAGCGTCGGAGAAGAGAAGACGGTGATGTTTGAGGTAATAGAAGACATCGCCCCGCGGATGCCGAAAGACGCGCCGCGATACCTGATGGGCGTCGGCACGCCCGAAGATCTGGTTGAAGCAGTGGCGCGCGGCGTCGACATGTTTGACTGCGTTTTGCCGACACGAAATGGCCGGACCGGACAGGCTTTTACGTCACGCGGTAAGCTCAACATCAAGAATGCGCAATGGACAAATGATCAGCGTCCGCTTGACGAATCGTGTCGCTGTTCGGTGTGCAGGAGACACTCGCGTGCCTATGTCCGTCATTTATATATAGCGGGCGAAATGCTGGCGAGTATGCTCATGACCCACCACAATCTGGCCTTCTTCCTTGACACCATGCGAGGCGTGAGGCAATCTATCCGGTCTGGCGATTTCCCAAAATTTCGGCGTGAATTCACCGGGCGGCTAGGTGCGAATGGGGAATAGCAATTCGCGAGCTGGCCGCGTCTGTTTGCTCAGTTTGGGAAATCACAGTCAAAATCCTTTATCAAAATGCATACACTACTGATTTTTTTTCAGAATGGCCTGGGTGGACTTGCCGGGCTCCTGCCGTTCGTTCTGATCCTGTTTGTTTTCTACTTTCTATTAATAAGGCCTCAGCAGAAGCGCCATAGACAACTACAGGAAACAATTGCCAGTCTCAAGATCGGCGATCGCGTGATCACGAATGGCGGCATCATCGGAGTGATCACCACCATACGAGAGACGAGTTTTATCATCCGCAGCGCTGACAAATCGATTATCGAAATAGCCCGCACAGCAATTGCTGATATTGATCGCGAACCCGAAAAAGGCACCTAAAGCAAGCGCCAGATTTTCTGCAATGAAGAAAAAGAACCTTCTCACGCGCGTAATCATCATCGCTATCGTTACTATCGGGGGCCTTTATCTAGTCATCGGCCCGCGCCACCGTCCGACTTTGCAGGACTTCTCCTGGTCAGGCATCAAGAGAAACCTCGCGAACAATATTCATCTCGGACTCGACCTTCAGGGCGGCTCGCATCTCGTGATGCGAGTAAAAACCGAGGAATTCCTCAGGCGTCTGACCGAAGAAGACTACGTGGCCGCTCAAAACGCCGCGAAAGATGCGGGATATGAGCCCAAAGGCGGCCGCGCGGACACGAGCCCCGGTAACTATCGCGTAGTTCTTCAGATCGCCGATCCCTCCAAGGCCAACGAGGTCAAAGACGCCGTCCAGAAAAAAGTCGAGCTTGGCGATACGTCCGTGTGGAGTTACTCGGCTTCGGGCGATACGCTCACCTGGACCATGACCGCGGCAGCGGAACGGCTCCTTGCCGAAAACGCCACAACACAGGCGCTCAACATCATCGAGAGCCGCATCAATGCACTCGGAATTACCGAGCCGACGCTCCAAACTCACGGCGCGCAGAGCTCGCACCAGCTTCTCTTGCAGATGCCCGGTGTACAGGATCCGGAGCGCGTGAAGGAGATTCTCAAAGGCGAATCGCGACTCGAGCTGGTTCATGTAATCAGTCCGCCAAATCCTTCACCCGCAGCGACATACGCAACCGAGCAGGAAGCTATTGCTTCGCTCAACAGCGCCGGCATAGTTCCGCCGAATCGGAAGATTTTGCCGTACAGCGAGCGTATCGAGAAGAGTGACGATCCAAACCAGCCGAAAGAAAAGCGCTGGGTCGTGGTCGAAACTCCCGCAATCATTGACGGCAGCGAGCTCAGAAACGCTACGGCCATTCCCTCGCAGGGCGGCGGCGTCGACGACTACGAGATCAACTTTTCACTCAAGAAGAGTGGCGCCGACAAGTTCGGCGCCTGGACTGGCGCGCACATCAACGAGTACATGGGAGTTGTGCTCAACGGCGAAGTGAAGTCAATCGCTTACATCCGCTCACAGATCTTCGATTCAGGACAGATCACCGGACGTTTCACGCAACAGTCAGCCGAAGATTTGGCGTTGACGTTGCGCTCGGGCGCGTTGCCGGCTCCGATTGAATACCTTGAAGAGCGCACGGTTGGACCAAGCCTGGGCGCGGACTCGATTCGCGCGGGCGTCAGGGCGTCGCTCGTCGGCCTCGCCCTCGTTGTTGTCTTCATGCTTATTTATTATCGCGGCTCAGGTGTCAATGCGGTCATAGCCTTGCTTCTGAACATGATCCTGATGCTTGCCGGATTGATCGTCTTTGGCGCGACGCTGACGCTTCCCGGTATCGCCGGCATCATTCTTACGATCGGTATGGCGGTCGACTCGAACGTGCTTATTTTTGAGCGTATACGGGAAGAGCTGCGGTCAGGAAAGACGATCCCGTCCTCGGTCGATCTTGGATTTAATCGCGCTTTCATCACCATTATCGATACTCACGTAACCACGATTGTTTCGTCTCTGTTCCTGTTCGTATTCGGCACCGGACCCATTCGCGGTTTTGCGGTCACGCTGGTTATCGGACTGCTCGTAAACCTGTTCTCGGCAGTCTACGTCTCGCGCACGATCTTTATCTGGTTGCTGTCACGCAGGAAAATGGAGTCGTTGAGTATTTAGAGAGTCATCATGTTTCAAATTCTGCACGATGTAAATGTTGACTGGATGGGTAACCGCCGCGTGTTTATCGTCATTTCCGTCCTGCTCATGCTGGCCGGTCTGGGATCGGCGATTGTCAGGCAAGCCACGGGTCGCCAGGCGTTCAATCTCGGCGTTGATTTCAAAGGCGGGACCGTAGTTACCGCGCGCTTCAAGCAACGGCCGAGCGATGACGCGATTCGAGGCGCGCTTGCAAATAAAGGTATTAACGATGCAGTCGTGCAGCCGGTTACTGACCGTACTGACACAGTGCTGATCAAAGTGCCACTCGAAGGCGACGGCCAGGACGGCCGCGTGCGTGTTCGAGACGCCCTGAACGAGTTTGGCGAGGAGGCGGCGCCCACCAGCGAGCTGGAAGCGGATCCCAATGCCGCTTACAAGATCGTGGGGACTGACGCGGTTGGCGCGATCGCCGGGGCGCAGCTACGAAACAAGGCCATTGCGGTCACTCTTGCAGCGCTCGTTGGGATCTTGATTTACATAGCGGCACGGTTTGAATGGACTTACGGTGCGGCGGCAGTTATCGCCGTCTTTCACGACGTGCTCGTAACGCTCGGTTTCTTCTCGATCTTCCAGATCGAGGTCAGTTTGAACGTGATTGCGGCATTACTGACACTCGTCGGATTTTCGGTGAACGACACGATCGTGGTGTTCGATCGTATTCGCGAAAATCGTAAGCTGCACCGGCGTGACTCGCTCTACAAGATCACTAACGACTCGATCAACCAGACGCTTTCTCGCACCGTCATCACCAACGGTCTAGTGTTTTTGTCAGTGCTGGCGCTGGTGTTGTTTGGTGGCGACGTGTTGCGTGCGTTTTCGCTCGCACTGTTTATCGGCGTGGTGTTTGGAACATATTCATCGATCGCGATCGCGAGCCCGATCATGGTTTGGTGGGAGCAGCGAATCGAGGCAGCGAATCGCGAAGCGGCAGTAGCTTATAACCAGCCGCGAGTAGTGAAACCGGCGCGAGCAGGTGCGAAGCAAAGTCTAAAGAATGCTTCGAAACCCCTGCACTAATAAGTGTCGCGATAGTTTAACCACGAATTACACAGATCGGAACAAATTGGCCACAACCGGTGTCCTATTACCGCTTGACTTTGAAACACTATGCGGACTAGACTGCGACCGTTGCTGGCCAATTTAATATATCAAGTGTCAACCCCGCAGTGTGTGTGAAAGCAAGAAGTTGGGTGGGGCGGTGGTGTGTTGAGCGGGCCGGCGAGATGTCTCGCACAGCGGCTTTCCAATTCTAAATTCGGTGTGCTCAATATCGCAGGAGCTGCTGTTATCCCCTTCATTATTGACGAACGTAAGCGGTATTTTAAATCGACACTTGCGATGCAATTACTGCTTAAATTTTCGTAACCCCTGATCCATTTGGCGCCGGAGTCGGAGGAAGAATTATGTTCGATAATCTTGTTGAGTCCAGTTCGCATAAAAGCGACATCACGCGAAAAGGCTCATTCATCGGTGTCACCGCACTCATCTACGGTGTGCTGCTCGTGACCTTCTTTGTTGCCGGTATCTACTGGTACGACGCGCGTCTCGGTGATATGGAACTCGAGCTGACGACGCTCGTTGCTCCTGTGCCCGTGCCGCAACAACAGAAAGAACCGGAAAAGCAAGCCGAAGCCAAGCCGCAAAAGGTCGAGCAGAACGTCGACATTCGCAAAGAGCTCGTTGCCGACGTTGCGGAAAGCCGACTGCCACCGAAAGAGATTTCGGCGAAGGCCAGCGATGTGCCGCCGGTCAGACGCGGTGTGACCACCGTGATCGGAACCAGTGACTCCAATGCCGCGGCGCCAATGCCGGCCGGACCCGGTGCGGGCAATGTCGTGGCCGCGCCTGCCAGAGTTCAGATTGCCGACGAGCCGCCGCCACCTGAGGCGCCAAAACCGACTCCGCCTCGCGCTCCCATTTCCGGCGGTGTTCTTAACGGCAAAGCCATCAACTTACCCAAACCAGCGTATCCACCGATTGCCAGGGCAGCGCGTGCTTCGGGTACCGTGGTGGTGCAGGTGACGATTGACGAAAACGGCAACGTGATTGCAGCTCATGCCGTGTCCGGGCATCCCCTGTTACAGCCGGCTGCCGTAGGTGCTGCGCGTCAAGCTAAATTCTCCCCAACGAAGCTTTCGGGGCAACCAGTTAAAGTTACCGGAGTGATCCAGTACAACTTCGTAGCGCAATAACTGCGGAGAATGTTTGTCGTGTCGCCGCGGTTATCGTGGGCCGTCCCGGCTTCTCTGCTTGCTATCAATCTAATAAAACCTTTTGGAGGGGTTCACCGTGACAATTCTAACGAGTATTTTTATCGGCTTCTTGATGCTGTTGTTGCAGGAAGCCGGAGCTAGTCCAGAATCTACCACTGCTGACCATTTCACGCTGACCGAGATGGTCAAGAACATGGGTGCCGTGGCTATCGCCGTCGTCATTTGTTTGCTGATCATGTCGGTTTACTCAATCGCGATCATGGTTGAGCGTTACCTGACTTACTCCTCGGCGAAGAAGCAGTCGCGCGAGTTTGCGCCGCGCGTAGCCCAGGCGCTGAAGAACGATCGCATTGAAGAGGCGATCAACATCAGCGACAAGCACCGCAAATCGCACCTGGCAATGGTCGTCAGCAGCGGCTTGCAGGAGTTTCGCGCGCATGAAGCGTCAACCGACATTTCCGGCGACGAGATCGATGCATCGAAGCGCGCCTTGCAGCGAGCTATCGCGATCAAGACTGCTGAGTTCAAACGCGGTCTGTCGGGTCTCGCGACGATCGGTTCCACAGCTCCGTTCGTGGGTCTCTTCGGAACGGTGTTCGGAATCATCAACGCATTCCGCGGCATGAAGAACGCGGAGTCAGCCGGTATCGCGGCTGTGGCCGGCGGTATTTCGGAGGCGTTGTTTACCACCGCGCTCGGATTGCTCGTGGCAGTTCCGGCGGTGTGGCTGTTCAACTACTTCACCGGCAAGGTCGATGGTTTCGTGGTCGAGATGGATAACTCGGCGTCAGAGCTCGTCGACTATTTCATCAAGAACCGGACGAAGCAGTTGAAGGCCTAGTGAGCCGGAAACGCTTGCAATGGTGAACTCTGGGCGCGGCTCCGCGCGCCGCGCCACGTTACCCCGCGGCGTTTACGGCTTGAAGTAAAAGGAGATTTGTTATGGGAATGTCAGGTGGAGCTGGTCCAGGTGGACTACAGTCCGAAATCAACGTCACGCCGATGGTCGACATCATGCTGGTGTTGCTGATCATCTTCATGGTGGTCACGCCGTTCCTTCAGCAGGGCATCACGGTTGCGCTGCCGAAGAACATGGAGAACCCGGATGTCGATCCGAATATCATTAAGGAGTCGTCCGTCGTGATTTCGATTCCGAACGATGGTGAGTATTACCTCGGTAAGCAGCGTCTCGAGAAAGAGCAATTGAACGAAAAAGTCGATTCGATGCTCAAAGGCATTAAGAATGAGAGCGATCGCATCGTCTACATTAAGAGTGGGGTTGGCGTCAGCTACGGCGACGTGGTGAATGTAATTAATGAGGTCCGCAAGCTCGGCGTTGACAAGATCGGACTTGTGGCTGACAAGAAGAAGAAGGCGGCGGCTGCGCCGGCAGCTTCGTGAACGCAATTAAGACGAGGAGAAATCTAGATGTCGGTGAGTGATCATAATGAGATAGAGCATAGAAGTAGTACTACGGCCCAGCCATATATCAACGTAACTCCGTTAATTGACGTTTTGCTGGTGTTGCTGATTATCTTCATGGTCGTCACGCCGCTGAAACCGAGCCGGTTCAAAGCTGACATTCCGACGCAGCGTGATCCGAACGAAGACCTGAGCCGGCTGAAGCCAAATCCGCTGACGCTGGTGGTCTCGATCTCGCCGGATATGCAGATCAAGCTGAACCAGGACAACATGGGTTCGGTAAACGATACTTCACCGCTGGCGCAGAAGTTGGCCCAAACGTTTGCACAGCGCAAAGATCAGCGCGCCTACAGAATCGGAATGGAAAACCGCGCGGATCTGAAGGATGACGATCGCATCGAGAAGACCGTCTTCGTCAAGGCGCCGAGAGCGATGAAATACGGCGACGTCGTAAAAGTAATCGACGCCATCAAGGGAGCGGGCGCGAGTCCGGTCGGGTTACAGGTGGACGATCTTCCGTAGTAAATAGGAGACATTGGCGAGAGCTTCGAGTGCCGGCCCAGAACTCGCCCCATCGGAGCTCAAACGCCGGTCTTAATAAATTGGAGTCACGCATAAATGAAACTCTCTCAGACCGGGATCGTCATCTTTTTGGCGATCCTCGTTGCCACTAGTTCCGGGTGCGGAGTTATCAATCGAATCCGGTCTAAGAACCAGTTGAACGAGGCCGCGAAAGCGTACCGCGAAGGCCATTTCCCTGAAGCGGAGCAGCATTCGCGCCGGGCCGCTGAGCTGGATCCTGATAACAAGACCGCGCCGATGTTTATCGCTCGTACGATCCATAAACAGTATCGTCCCGGTGTCCAATCACCGGAGAATATCGCCAAGGCCCAGGAAGCGATCAAAGCCTACCAGGAAATCCTTGCGAAGAACCCGCAGGACGACGAGGCATACAAGGCAATCGCTTATCTCTACGAGGCAATCAAGGAAGACGATAAGCTGAAACAGTGGATCATGGCGCGCGCCGCCGACGAAAGCGCTCCACCGGAAAGGAGATCTGAGGCTTACGTGGTTCTGGCCAGTAAAGATTGGGATTGCTCTTTCAAGATTACTGAGCTGCCGACTAACAAGACCACCACCCTCGATCCGGCCAACAACAAGGCCACTGTCTCCTACAAGAAACCGAAGGAGCAGAAAGACTTCGATCAGGCCTCGATGTGCGTGAAAAGGGGACTGGCCGAGGCTGAAAATGCAATCAAGTTTGATCCGAATAATGAATCGGCGTGGTCTTACAAGACCAACTTGTTGCTCGAGGCGGCGAAGCTCGCCGAGATGGATGGTAAGCCGGATCAGAAAGCTCAGTACCAGAAAGATTACGAAGCCGCTCTGAAGCGCACCACCGAGTTGAGTGTGGCAAACCAGAAGCGCAAGGAAGAACAGGAGAAGCAGTCCGCTTCACCACCGAAGGGCTAAAGACCGGATTAATCAGAGTCCATCCACAGATTACACAGATCTCTTCTGTGTAATCTGTGGATGGTTTTCTTTTGTTATAATTTGTCACAGCATTAATGATTCGGATCGAAGACATCGTCGAGAAAGTCGCTCACAACCATGCGCAGGCCGATCTCGATCTACTGCGCCGCGCCTACCTGTTTTCTGCGAAAGAACACAAGGGCCAGAAGCGCGCATCGGGTGAGTCGTACCTCGTACACCCGCTCGAGGTCGCGAATATTCTCGCCGACATGAAGCTCGACGAAGTCTCAGTCGCCACCGGCCTTTTGCACGACGTTGTCGAAGACACACTCGTCGATCTCGAAACGATCCGGCGTTACTTCGGCGAAGAGATCACCCACCTCGTTGACGGACTCACGAAGATCGCGCAGATCAGCAACATCTCCCGCGAGGAACAACAGGCAGAAAACGTCCGTAAGATGCTGCTGGCGATGGTTGACGACGTTCGCGTCGTGCTCGTGAAGCTTGCCGATCGTTTGCACAACATGCGAACGCTGCAATACCTGAATCCGGAAAAGCGAAAGCGCATCGCCCAGGAGACGATGGACATCTTCGCGCCCATTGCGCACCGGCTTGGTATGGGCAAGTTGCGCGGCGAGCTCGAAGATCTCGCGTTTCGCCATCTTCATCCCGAAGACTATCGCGAGCTCGCCGAACAACTTGAAAAGCGGCGACCCGAGAACGAAGCGTTCCTGAAAAATGTCACGGCCCGCATCGAAGAGAAAATGAACGATGCGCAAGTGCCGTTCGTGCTCGTCGAAGGACGCGTCAAGCGCCTCTATTCCATCTGGAAAAAGCTGCGGGCCCAGAAGATCACCCTGGACCAGGTTTACGATCTCGTCGCCGCGAGGATCATCACTCCGAATGAGATCCGTCACTGTTACGCTGCTCTCGGTGTGGTCCATCACAACTGGAAACCGGTTCCGGGTCGTATCAAAGACTGGATCGCAACGCCGCGCGACAACCTGTACCAGTCGCTCCACACTTCCGTGATCGGCTCCAACTCGCAGTCGTTCGAGGTCCAGATTCGGACCGAGGAGATGCACCAGGTAGCCGAAGAAGGTGTCGCGGCCCACTGGAAATACAAGGAAGGTAAACGCGGCGCGCGCGACGACGACCAGGCGCTGCAAGCTTTGCGATCCCTCGTCGAGTGGACGCAGGAAGTAAAGGACTCGAAAGACTTCCTCGACTCGCTCAAGCTCGACCTGTATCCAAAAGACGTTTACGCGTTCACGCCGATGGGTAAGGTGATCCAGTTGCCGCGTGGCGCGACGCCGGTTGATTTCGCTTACATGATCCACTCTGAGGTCGGTAACACGTGTACCGGCGCGCGCATCAACGGGCGCATAGTGCCGTTGCGCAGCCAGATTCAGAATGGCGACGTTGTCGAGATCATCACTTCCGCGAATTCGCATCCTTCGCGCGACTGGTTGAACTTTATCGTTACCTCGCGCGCGCGCAATCGCGTTCGTCACTGGGTTGCGGAGCAACAGCGCGCGGAGTCGATCGAGATCGGGCGCAAGCTCTTCGAGAAAGAAGCTTCGCGTTTTCAGCTCTCGCCCAGGAAGTTGTTGAGCGACACGGACAAGGACATGAAGCGTGTGGCGAGTGACTATGGTTACGGGCGCGTCGACGATCTGCTGGCGGGAATCGGTTACGGCAAACTCGTACCACGCAATGTCATCGCGAAGTATCTTGGACCAGAACAGTTTGAGCAGCTCGACAAGCAGAAAGAGTCTCGACTGAGAAGCGGTGTACGCGCGGTCAAGCGTCTCATTCGGTTAGGCGACGACTCGATCGTCGTGCGTGGCATCGACGACCTGATGGTGACGCGCGCGCGTTGCTGCAATCCGCTTCATGGGGAGGAGATCATCGGCTACGTGACTCGCGGCAAGGGTGTGGCCGTACACACGACTCGCTGCAAGAACGTGATGCAGCTAATGGTAAATCGTGAGCGAATCGTGGACGTCGAATGGGCTGGCCGTCCGGAGAAAACCGCTTATGCCGTCAAGCTGCTGGCGATCACTGAAAATCGTACCGGCATGATCGCGGGTATCACGGGTGCAATCTCCGACATGAAGACCGGAATTCGCGACGCGCGCGCCTCAGTCTCTCCGGACGAGCGTGGTCATATTGAAGTGACGGTGGAAGTTTTCGACGTAAAGCACCTCGACCGGGTGATCGGATCGATCAAAGGCGTTCCGGGCGTCCTCGACGTTGAGCGGTTACAAGGCGTCGCCTAAAACCATCCACAGATTACACAGACTTTATAAGGCAATCTGCTTAGTCTGTGGATGGTTTGCGTCTTTTGTGCTTCCTTGTGGCATCTGCTAGAATCCCGCCTTTGTTTTGAGTATGTCTAGCCCAGTGAGAGAACCTATCCAGACTGACAATGCGCCCGCGGCGATTGGACCTTATTCACAGGCGATTAAGGCCGGCGGCTTCGTGTTTGTGTCGGGGCAAATCCCGATCGATCCGCAGACGGGGCAGTTTGTTGCCGGCGGAATCGCCGAGCAAACCGAGCGCGTTTTGAAGAACCTTGCGGCTGTGCTCGAGGCGGCTGGAAGTAGTCTCGATCGAGTGGTGAAGACGACTGTGTTTCTGGCAGATATGAAAGAGTTTCCGGGCATGAACGAAGTCTATGCGACTTTCTTTTCAGGCCCGCCGCCCGCAAGGGCTACGGTTGCTGCGGCGGGATTGCCGCGCGATGCCAGAGTTGAAATTGAAGCAGTAGCGTTGGCTTCTGAATAAAACAACCGGCGCTCGAGAGAGAGCCGGTTGGAGGTTGACTGCGTACGCACGCGGGGGAAGGCTCAGGCAGCCTTCGAGACTTTGCCCGCCTTGATGCAGGTTGTGCAGACTTTCATCCGGCGCGCGCCACCCTGGGGCTTTTGCACGCGAATCGATTGCAGGTTCGGATCGAAGCGTCGCGGAGTGCGATTGTTCGCATGCGAGACATTGTTGCCGAATTGAGGTCCTTTACCGCAGACTTCGCAACGTTTGGCCATAATTGTTCAACCTCCAGAATTTCTTAGGGTTTCTTTACCGGCGTTTCCGGCATCATACGGTCTGTAATCTTGCCGTAATCAGAAACCAAGTTTTATAGCAAACGCATTTCTAAGTCGTCAAGCAGAGGCGAATTTGGTAAGTGCGGCAGTTTGAATTTGAAACAAATACGCCGAAGGCGTTCGCTAATTTCAGCCCAGGGTTCGAGCATCGCGAGAACCCTGGGAACCTGATTTCAAACGCATCCAACCCCTGAAAGGGTTCGCTAGTTGCCGAACCCTTTCAGGGTTATA
>DATHTI010000337.1:0-3333 GCA_035463335.1 Pyrinomonadaceae bacterium
TTCGCCGGGATGTCCAGTTTTGTTGTAGCAATATTTGTTGAAGCGTTCAGAGAGTTCTATTTCGCAATCATCAAGCGAGAGGAAAATTAGTTGATGTTTTGGTTTGCAGAAGCTGCGGAAGGCGCGCACGCCGCCGCCGAGCATGCAGAAGAGGCGCCGCACCATACACCTATCATCGTTCAGCTCGTTAATCACTACTTCGGCGAGTCAGCGCACGCGTTTCAGATGAAACACACTAAACCGAAGTGGGACGCAGTGCTCGGGTTTTTCGGCACTACGGCTGAAGATGCGTTTGGAAAATACACGGTAGAGAACGCGATCCCCTGGTACACGGTGATGTTTGTCATCGCCTGTATTTTGAGTGTCATCATTATCTGGATCCTCAAGGGCAAGCTTTCTGAAAGTGAACCGGGCCACGGCCAGCAGACACTCGAAGTCAGCGTCCTGGCAGTGCGCAGCATGATCGAAGACATCATTGGTCCACACGGTTTGAAATATTTCCCGGTGGTCATGACGTTCGCAGTGCTGATCCTCGTCTCGAACCTGATGGGACTGTTCCCATTGTTCATGAGTCCCACCGCGGCAACCAGCGTCACTTTTGCTCTCGGTCTGAGCTCGTTTCTTTATTACAACGCGATCGGCATAAGCGAGAATGGTCTATTCGGTCACCTGAAACACTTCGCTGGTCCAATCTGGTGGATCGCGCCGTTGATCTTTCCGATTGAAATTATCAGTAATTTCATCCGCCCGTTCTCACTCGGCATTCGTCTTTTCGGAAACTTGTTTGCTGACGAAAAGGTGCTGGAAACGGTCGCGAATCTGGTTCCCGGAGTGACCTGGTGGTTGGTGCCACTGCCGCTAATGGTTTTGAGTGTGTTCGTCGCTCTGGTTCAGACCTTTGTTTTCATACTGCTCTCGCAACTTTACCTGAGCGAGGTTTCGCATGCGCCGCACCATCACGAGCATGGCGCACACGGAGCCGAAGAAGAAATGATCACGGGCGACGACTTTATTGCTCCAGTACTTACTTAATACATGGCTTTATCAGAGCGTGCGGTGAGCGATGCGGGCGACGCGTCCACAAACGTTACTGCACAGATCGACGACTCATTCACGAAGCATTCCGGGACAACTCATAGCAAGGCATGTCTGTTTCGCAGGAGCGCCGTTGTAAGAGGGGCGGTGGATACCGGTGGCAGGCGAAATTATATCGTCGCGGTTTGCTCGGACAGTGAGTTGACACTCAAATCAGAGGAGGAAGCATGAGCAAATTTAGAATGTTGCTATTTGCGGTGATTGGCATTCTCGCAAGCAGCATGAGCGTGTTTGCACAGGCGGCAGTGGAAGCCGGCGACAACGCGAATTCCGTCAACAAGTACAGAGCAATCGCCGCGGGCATCGGTTTCGCAATCGCGGTTTTCGGCGGCGCCCTCGGACAGTCGCGCATTGGCGCGGCGGCCTGCGAAGGCGCGGCGCGTAATCCGGGCGCTGCTGGTCGTATCCAGACGATGATGATTCTTGGCCTGGCGCTTATCGAGTCGCTGGTGCTGTTTGCGCTGCTGGTTGTTTTCGCAGTCGTCAAAGGGGTTGTCACTGTCTAATTCGCGATAAACTTTCGTTTGTGCGGGCGGGGGATTCGTCTCTCGCCCTTCTTTTTTAGACAGGAGCATAATTTGCAAGATAGGGTTTAATCGGAGTTTAATGCATTAAATGAAGACATGTCCGAAGTGTGGAGTTGAGTATCCTGACACGACGACGCTGTGTCCGGCCGACGGCGTGGCGCTTGAAAAAGATCCCGACGCACTCGTCGGCATTACGCTCGCCGGAAAATATCGCATTGACGCACGACTGAACGAAGGCGGCATGGGCACTGTCTATCGCGGCTGTCACGTGCTGATGGACAAGACAGTTGCGATCAAAGTTTTGCGTCCCACGCTCGCCGCTGACGAAAAGATCGTGGCCCGCTTCTCGCGCGAGGCCCGCGCGGCGTCGCGTATCACACATCCGAATGCAATAAGCGTTACTGATTTTGGTGAAGACGAAAGAGGACACGTCTTCCTCGTAATGGAATTTTTGAGTGGCAGGACTCTCAAGCATGTCCTCCGTGACGAAGGTCCTTTTCCACTCGCGCGCGTGGTCGATATCACGCGACAGATCGGCGACGCGCTCGACGCCGCGCACGCGCAGGGAGTGGTCCATCGCGATCTCAAGAGCGACAACATCATGTTGCTCGACACGATGACGGGCGATCACGCGAAAGTGCTCGACTTCGGCATCGCGAAGATCAATGAGCCTGACGGTCAGGTCGATACGAGTTTGACCGCGCCGAACCTCGTTATCGGCACGCCGCAATACATGTCGCCCGAGCAATGCTCGCAGGATTCCGAAATTGATTCGCGCTCTGATATCTACTCGCTCGGCGTGATTCTTTTCGAGATGCTTGTGGGCCATGTGCCTTTCTCGGGTGACTCGCCGACGATCGTGATGATGAAGCACTTGCAGGAGCCGGTGCCGTCGGTACTCGAAGAACGAAGCGACGTGCCGGCGTCGGTCGCGCGAGTTGTCACACGGGCGATGGCGAAGGTTCGCGACAATCGTTACCAGACGGTGGCGGAGCTGGTCGAGGACTTGACGATTGCGGCGGGCATGACGATTCATCGTATCGGCCCTGTTGGCGCGACGAATACGGCCGAGACGCCGGTCGATGCCGATGAAGTGACGGTGGTAAGACCCAGGGAAGTGCTGCCGCCGCCCGTGGCGCCAGCGGTTCCGCGCCGCGAACCCGTGATGGTGCCTGTGTCCGGCGGGATGCCGCCGCCCGCGCCTGCGGCTAGCGGATTTAATCCGTTGAAGGTGTTAATTCCCTCGGTGGTCGGGTTGCTGGTGGTGTTTGCAGCCATTTACGCATTGACGAAAACCCCGACGCCGGCGGTTGATGCGAACACGAACCAGCAGGTGCCGTCGCTCGCACCGGATCCCAACAGCCAGCCGGTGCAACCCACGCAGCCTGCGACGGGCAAAGGTGAACAGGGGATTCCGTCGGGTGGATCGATCACGCCACCGGCGAATGTGAGTGCGAGTCCGGCTGCGAGTGTTGATATTTCACCAATTCCGCTCGAGGAACTCAGTCCGGCACCGAGTGCGAACGCCAACGCGAATACAAATTCTAATGAGAACAGCAACGGCAACAGCAATCGTAAAGCACCCCCGTTGCCTGAGCCTACACGCAGCGTAGTCCCCGGAGATCAACCGCCGCCCGTACCGACACCGACGAAACCACCCGCTGAAAAGCCATCACCAACCGCAACACCACCGGGAACTCTTCAACGATAA
>DATHTI010000338.1:0-6757 GCA_035463335.1 Pyrinomonadaceae bacterium
TTGGCACTGCTGGCCGAGTCGTTCAATCAGATGACGGCGCAGCTCGAGGAGAACCGCAGCCGGATCGAAGCGGGCGCCGCGGAGTTGCGTGATACGAACATGGCCTTGCGAGAACGACGTAACTACATCGAAACGGTGCTCCAGTCGTTATCGACCGGCGTCGTCTCGATAGACGAAAATGATTGTGTTACTACGTTGAATGCGTCGGCAGCGCGCATGTTCGCGTTGCGCGAGAGAGCTGAAGACAATCCGAAGCTGAGCAGTCTTATTGCCAGTGAAGACTGGATGGTAGTCGAGCGATTGTTGCGACGCGCGCGCCGTACGGGTCACGCTACTGAGCAGACGCAGTTGGAAAGCGGCAGTGTGAATGGCAGTGGACCACTTCCAGTCTCGCTGACGGCCACCGCGTTGCGCGATTCGAAAGGTCCACGACGCGGAGTCGTTCTGGTTATCGAGGATCTTTCGGAACTGCTGGCGGCGCAAAGAGCGGCGGCGTGGAGCGAAGTGGCGCGTCGCATGGCGCATGAGATCAAAAACCCCTTGACGCCGATCCAGTTATCCGCTGAGAGGATCGCGAAGAGTTACGGGCGCGCCACCGCCAACGGTAATGGCTCCAGTGAATATACGGACGAGAAACGCGTGGGTGCGGTGATTACAGAATGCACGGAAACGATCACGCGCGAAGTCGCGGGTTTGAAGGCGATGGTTGATGAGTTTTCGCGTTTTGCTCGTCTGCCTGCGACGCGACTCGATCTCGCGAACCTCAATGACGTTATAACTCAGGCAGCGGGCTTGTATGTCGATCGTCTCGACGGCGTCGCGCTGACGCTCAATCTCGACAGTGAGCTTCCATCGTCGATGCTTGATGTGGAACAGATCAAACGTGTGTTTGTTAACCTGATCGATAACGCGGTGCAGGCACTCGCTTCCGCGAACGGTGAAAAACAGATCACGATCGCGACGAGACACGACGCGGAGAGAAGTTTGCTGCGCGCAGAAGTTGCAGATACAGGGCAGGGAATTGAGCCGGGCGATTTCCGTCGTTTGTTCGAGCCTTATTTTTCGCGACGTGACAGCGGTACCGGCCTCGGCCTCGCGATCGTGCAGCGCATCATCATGGAGCACGGCGGCCACATCCGCGCCGAGCGCAACACGCCACGCGGCGCGAAGTTTGTGATCGAATTACCCGCAAGCGGATAAACTCTACGGTTTTGTTTTTGTGCTTTTGGGCCTTTTTGTGGCTAAAAGATGGATTCGATTCTGATCGTTGACGACGAGCGCGGCATTCGCGACACACTGCGCGCCGTGATGGAAGACGAGGGCTTCGTCGCCGATGCCGTCGCCACCGGCGAAGAGTGTCTGAAAGCTCTCGGCCGCCGCGCCTACGGCTGCATTCTGCTCGACGTCTGGCTTCCCGGAATCGACGGTCTCGAGACCCTGAAACAACTGCGCCAGGCGGGTTCCGATGCGGCTGTCGTGATCATCTCCGGTCACGGCAACATCGAAACTGCGGTGCGCGCCACCAAGCTCGGCGCCTTCGACTTCATCGAGAAGCCACTCTCGATCGAGAAAACCGTCCTCACCGTCCGCAACGCACTGCGCCAACAAAAACTCGAGCTGATCAACGCCGATATGGCCGCCGCACTCGCGAAGGAGTACACGATGGTCGGCGAGTCTGTCGCGATGCGCGCTTTGCGTAAACAGATCTCGGTTGTGGCTCCGACTGACGGCCGCGTTCTCATCTACGGCGAATCGGGAACCGGAAAAGAGCTCGTTGCGCATGCGATCCATGCCGAGTCGCGTCGCGCGGCCGCGCCGTTTATCGAAGTCAACTCTGCCGCGATTCCGGAAGAGCTGATCGAATCGGAGCTGTTCGGGCACGTGAAGGGAGCGTTTACGGGTGCGACTGCTGCGAAGAAAGGTAAGTTTGAGCTCGCTGACGGAGCCACAATCTTTCTCGACGAAGTCGGCGACATGAGTCCAAAAGTTCAGGCAAAGGTGCTGCGCGTTCTGGAAGAGCAGCGCTTTGAGCCCGTTGGAAGCGGTACGTCGATCACGGTTGATGTGCGACTCATCGCGGCGACGAACAAACGACTCGATGTCGAGATCGAGCAGGGAAACTTTCGCGCGGATCTTTTCTATCGCCTGAACGTGATTCCGTTTGAGCTGCCACCGTTACGCGAGCGGCTGGAAGACGTGCCGATTCTCGTTGACTACTTCAACCAGCAGTTCTCGAAGGCATATGGCAAGAAGCCGAAACAGTTTTTGCCGGAGGCGGTCGAGGCGATGCAGTCGTATTTGTGGCCAGGCAACGTGCGCGAGCTACGCAACACGATCGAGCGCGTCGTGATCATGCATCCGGGAGTAAAAGTTTCCGCGAACGATCTGCCGCCCCAGGGCAAGGAGGAGCCGCCCGCGGCGTCGTTCCGTTTCCCGTCCTTTAAAGAAGCAACCGAGGCCTATCATCGCGAGTTTATCCAGCGGAAACTCGAAGAAGCTGACGGCAACGTCTCACGCGCGGCGGAGTTGATGGGCGTCGATCGCAGCCATCTCTATCGCCGCATGCGCGCCCTCGGCATCCAAAAATCCTAGCCACAAAAAGGCACAAAAAATTCTTAGCCACAAAAAGGCACAAAAAGCACAAAAAACTTCCTAAAGAGTTAAGGGTGCCAAATTCTTGCGTGCAAGAGTTCGCGCGCGCCCCGCAGTTCATTTCACGTTTGTGCTTTTTGTGCCTTTTTGTGGCTAAGAATTCTTTTGTGTCTTTTACAGAACGCGAAGTGGTGTTCTTGCATCTATCGTCCCGGGAATGATCTCTTGTGCTTTTTGTGCCTTTTGTGGCAAGTTACACGATTGAGGTATTGATGGATTTTACTACTAAAGAATTACTCAAGCGTTATGCGAAGCTGGCGATAGGCCAGCCGTTTTCACCAGTGTTGCTGAATATACTGGTGACGTCCGTTTGCGATATGCGCTGCACGCACTGCTTCTTCACGGACGAACTCGACGACCGGCCGCGCAAGAAGCTCCAGATGAAGACTCACGAGATCGAGCGGATTTCGCAGACACTCGGCGGCAATCTCGGCGTCCTGATTCTCGCGGGTGGCGAGCCGTTCACGCGCAAGGATCTTCCGGAAATCGCACGCGCTTTCTACACCAACAACAAGCTCGAATCCATCTACATCATGTCGAACGGGCAGATTCAAAAACGAATCTTTCCCGACGTCACACGGATCCTCCAGGAATGTCCAGACCTGAACGTCACTATTGCGCTCGGTATCGACGGTCCAAAGTCCGAGCACGAAAAGATCCGCCAGAAGCCCGGATCGTGGGACATCGCGATCGACACCGCACGCCAGTTACAGACGATCAAGAAGGAATACCCACGGCTCGACGTGCACACATGTACCTGCTTCATGAACTCGAACCAGGACACGATCTTCGAGTGGTACGACTTCCTCAAATACGATCTGAAGCCGGACAAGGTGAATTTCAATTACATCCGTCCACCTTCAGCCGATCCGAAGGAGCTGGACATCGATCACTCTCGCTATGCGAAGCTGGCGCAGATGATTGACGACGACTCGCGTCACGCCGCGATCAAGAACAACTACGGCGGCGATGCTGGTTTCTTCAAAGCCGCGATCGATATTTACATGCATGGGCTGATCGCGAAGACGCAGGAGACACAGAAAGCGCAGATGACGTGTTACGCGGGCACGGCCGGCGGCGTCATCTACGACGAAGGCACCGTCTCGTCATGCGAGAACCTCGAGCCGGTTGGAAACTTGCGCGAGTTTGACTGGGACTTTCAGAAGCTGTGGCTGTCGCCCGCGATGCAGGCGCGCCGCAAGAAGGCGCATGACGGCTGCTTCTGCACGCATGAGTCGAATAGTTATTACCCGTCGCTGCCGTTCAATCCGGGCCACCTGATCCAGATCAAGAAGCTCGAGCGCGAGATGAAGAAAGCGCGTAAGGCGGTGGAGAAGGCAGAACATGCAGGCCTGCCATTAGCCGATTTAAATTAGCCACAAAAGGCACAAAAAGCACATAAACAGAATGCAGCAACGCATCCCGAAGATACTGATCATCTCGTCTGACACTGGCGGTGGGCATCGCTCGGCTGCGGCTGCGATCGTCGCGGGGGTGCAGAAGTTTTTCGAAGGTGAGTCGTATGCAATCAGGGTCGTGCGTGCTGTTGAAGAGTCGCATCATCTGAGTGCGAAGTTAGTGCGCCTGTACAACTGGATACTGCGCAACCGCCAGCACTGGATGAAGTATTTTTACTGGTGCATGAATCGCATCCGTCCCGAGACGAGCGAGTTTTTTCATAAGCGCTGCGTCGGTTACGTCATGGAGCTGTTTGAGCGCTGGTGCCCACACATCGTCGTCAGCGTACATCCACTAACACAGCATATCTTCGCGCGCGTGTTGAAGGAGTTGAATCTCGCAGGACGCGTTCCGCTCGTTTCCGTGGTAACGGATCCCTGTTACGGCTTTTGGAAGGGTTGGGCTTGTGACGACGTGACGCTTTACCTTGTCGCCAGCGAAGACGCGCGCCGACAGTTGATTGACTACGGAGTCGCGCCGGAGCGGATCAAGATTTCGGGCCTGCCGGTGCATCCGAAATTCGCGTATCCCGGCGAAGAAGCGGCACAGGCTGCACGTCGCGCCCTCGGCCTCGATCCGGAAAAGTTCACTGTATTCGTGAATGCGGGCTGGATCGGCGGCGGCAACATCCCGCAGATCTTTAACGAGCTGGTGCGTGGCGAGCTCGACGTACAGGCAATCTTTCTCGCGGGCAAGAATGAAGACCTGCGCGTGGCGGCGGAGTCGCTTGCACTCGAAGCACCATTCCCGATCAAGGTGATCGGATACTCAGACGAGATCGAAAAGCTGATGAGTGCCGCGAATGTGATGATTTCCAAGCTCGGTGGCTTGACCACGTTTGAAGCGCTCGCTTGTCGCGTGCCCATCATCGCCGATTTGATCACCGAACCGATGCCGCAGGAAGCCGGCACGGCCAACCTGATCGCGGAATGTGGCGCAGGCGTCATGCTCAGGCGCTCGAGTGATGTGGTCCCGGTCGTGCGACGAATGATGGAAGACGAAGTGCATTACTCACGCATGCGCGCTGCGACTGTGGGCATTGCGATTCCAAATTCAACACGCCAGATCGTCGAAGAGATTGCGGCACTCATTCCGAAACCCGAAACTCCTGTCCTCAGCGAAGTCATCTCGGCTTAGTCCACAGATTACACAGATCACACAGATTGTTTTTATGAGTCTGTGTAATCGGTGTAATCTGTGGATGAAAGAAAGTCTTGACAAGCTGGTCTCAATAAACTAAGAACCTCTCATCTCACTCTATACGGGAGGACCATCATGCCGGCACGTAAGACCTCTGGAAAGAAAAGCACCACGAAGAAATCCACCAAGAAAACTTCCGCGCGAGCCGAAAGCGGAGTCGTCCCACCATACGGCGATCCGATTCGAAAGGCGATCGCACGCGGCGACGCGCGCGAGATGAAGAATGTCGCCGCCTCAGCGCGCAAATGGATGTCAGACGTTCAGTCAGCACTCGATCAGCTTGATAGCGCGATGACAAAATCCAGCAAGAAGAAATAGCTCTGCTGTAACTTGGAGCTGTTTCAATGGCTGGCCCAACGCGTTATCTTTCTTCGCGCGACCGCGCCGCGTTTACACCCGTGCATGCGGTCTGGGAGATCACCCTCGCTTGTGATCTGAAGTGTCACCACTGTGGCTCGCGTGCAGGAAAACGGCGTCCGGACGAGTTAACCACCGCAGAATGCCTGGATCTCGTGCGTCAAATGGCTCGCATGGGCACGCGCGAAGTCACGCTCATTGGTGGCGAAGCCTACCTCCGTCGCGATTGGCTCGAGATCATCCGGGAGATCCGCGCACAGGGAATGGACTGCACCATGCAGTCTGGCGGGCTTAATCTCACTGACGACCGGATCAAAGCCGCCGCGGACGCAGGACTGCAAGCCCTCGGCATCTCGATCGACGGTTTGCGCGATGTTCACGACCGCTTAAGAGGCGTAAAAGGCTCGTTTGACGCTGCGTTCAAGGCGCTTCACGCGATCAAGCGGCTTGGTCTCAGCTCCACTGTTAACACCCAGATCACTTCGCTTGTCATTCCGCAGTTACGCGAGTTGATGAATCTCTTCATCGACGCGGGCGCGAAAAGCTGGCAGGTTCAACTCACCGTCGCGATGGGCCGGGCCGCGGACAATCCCGAGCTCCTCCTTCAGCCCTACGAGTTGCTCGAGCTGATGCCGCTGCTGGCCGAGTTGTACGAGGAAGGCGCGGACCGCGGGTTTCTGCTTCAGCCGGGAAATAACATCGGTTATTACGGTCCTTACGAGTCCGTGTGGCGCGGCAACGGTGACGATCGCGTCTACTGGACCAGTTGTAACGCCGGACAGAACACACTCGGCATTGAAGCTGATGGAACAATCCAGGGTTGTCCCTCCCTGTCAACTTCTCCGTATGCCGGCGGCAACATTCGCGACCTGACTCTCGCAAACAGCTGGTGGACGACGGACCAGCTACATATCAATCGCGGAAGAACGAGCGAAGAGTTGTGGGGCTACTGTGGCAGTTGTTACTACGCTGACGTGTGCAAGGCTGGTTGCACGTGGACTACGAGTGTTCTGTTTGGGCGAGCCGGAAACAATCCTTACTGCCATCACCGCGCGCTCGAGTTGTCGAAACAGGGACTTCGCGAAAGGAT
>DATHTI010000339.1:0-10058 GCA_035463335.1 Pyrinomonadaceae bacterium
GGTGAAGCAATTTCGAAACGGCAAGAGACTTGCAGCGGGCGATTTGAAAGTTTCTTATATCGAAAAAAGTGGAAAGTTGAAGTCGATTGGATGGTGGAACGCCGCAAGCCCGTTCTCTGAGTCGCTGGCATTCGTTTCCAAAGACCCGAACATCATCGCCGGTTTTGCACGTGGCGAGCCGGTCATGGACAACCTCGACATCTCTGATCCGGTGAACGCGTTTTTAAAGCCCGTCAGGTATTCGTTTATCCATGCGAATGGGCAAACTGTATTCGAAGGTACATACGAGCAGGTTCTGGCGTTTGCCGATCATCGAGCTGCGGTAAGGATTAAAGAGAAATGGGGGTACGTAAACGAGCTTGGCGAGATGATCATTCCGCCGCAATTCGATAATGCTGACACTTTTTCCGAGGGGTTGGCTTTTGTAAGGTTAAACGATGAAGGTTATTTCATCGATACGTCTGGGCGGTTTATTTTTCGAGTTGACGCCTCTCTCGTAAGCCCATTCAGGAATGGGCTCGCCCAACTGCTGAGTTGCAGTACTTCTCCGTGCCGCTCTTTTTATGTCGATAAGCAAGGAAGGATCGTTTGGCAAGGCGTGCATGGCAACACGCATTCAGCGCGGTTCTAACTCACAACTCTCGGTCTGCTTTGAACGACAAACGAGATGAGTACATGGATCGCGGTTTTGTGATCACGCTCCATTCTGCGCTTCCTTGCACGGCAAGTACGTACCCTCCGCGCGTGCAAAGACATTGTTTTATGCGGGAGGTGCAGGCGGCGCGTCGGGTAAGGTGATCCCGTGCACGGCTTCCCAATCATCGGTCGGCACCATCTCGATCGCGTCCCACGGGCATCCATCGAGAAACGCTCCGTCAGGACCTTTGCTGGTGCACTTCTGGCAGCCGATGCACAGGTAAGGATCAACTTCGATACGCCCAAACGGAGGATGGTCTTCGTCAGGCACCCAGAACATGCACGCTTCAATCGGACAGTACTCGATACATGCCGGTGACCCGGAGCAGCCCGTGCAACAATCGGTCGTAATCGCAAGTATGCGCGGGCGCTTCTTGCGCGTGGCCTTTCCGTCGCCCTCCGACATTGGCCAGTGTTTGTCTACGATGTCGTACATCCGCTACTTCAGCCTCGTGTTTATTGGGTTGATCGCCCTCCGACTCTAACATAGCTTTGCGGAATTCCTCAACGATTTGTGTCGGCCGCGTTCTTTGCTTGCTGCGGAATGTCAGTAGCTATAAAGAAAGTGATTGAAACCAATTCGGGAGGAATAAACATGCAGGCAGTTACCGGAGTATTCAAAACACAGGATCAAGCGGAAAATGCAGTTAACCAGTTAAGAAGTCTTGGTATACCGGACAACAGGATAGGAATCGTAAGGCCAGGGAGCACCCCCGAACGAATCGAAGCGGGTGTACCAGTCACCGACACTGAAGAGCCCGGGATGGGTCGTGCGATGGGTGCGGCTGTTGGCGGAGCCATGGGGGCTGCGGGCGGCGCCACGGCCGGTCTGGCAGTAGCGAGTCTGGTGATCCCGGGTATTGGACCTTTGCTTGCGTTCGGAATGGTCGGCGCGGCGTTGCTTGGTACGGTCGGCGCGGCAGCGGGTTCGGCAGTCGGCGATCAGGCCGAAGAAGAACTGGGCGAAGGCATTCCTCACGAAGATGTTTATATTTTCGAAGACGCTCTACGACACGGGCATACGGTGCTGATCGCCTACGCGGATGAAGATGAGCAGGCGGAAAAGGCGACTGACGTGATGCGCGAGGCGGGCGCGGAAGATATCGACGAGCTGCGCGAAAACTGGTGGGAAAAGCAGCGTGAAGGTGAGCGCGCGCATTACACCGGCAACTTCGACGAGGACGAGGAAAGTTATCGTCGTGGCTACGCGGCGGCGTTACATCCGCGACGCAGAGATCGCGCGTATTCGGACGTTGAGGATGAATTAAGAACGCAATATGCGAACACTGTGCTTGACAGGCCATTTCAGTCAGGATATGAACGCGGTCTCCGTCATCGTTCGAGAGGAGTGGAGACCAGCTAACGAGTGAAGGATTTTCTGTTGAACGCCGCCGTACTGATCGGAATTCTGGGGGTCAGTGCGGTCATTACTGGTTGGTTCACGCGGGTGATGTACATTCGCTGTTCAGCATGCGGCACTCTGAATGCGCGCCGGCGCTCGGAGTGCCGCTCGTGTAGTAATACCCTCTAAGCGTTTTATCCACAGATTACGCCGATTATTTACAACATCTGTGTAATCTGCGGATAAAGGTCCTGTCCAAAAAACTATGTCAACAACATCAATCCCACCGGAATGGCGTACGCACGCCGAAAGCACCGACTACCGCGAAACACCCAGCTATTCAGACACTGTCGCGTTCGCGCGCCGTCTCGCGCACGCATCGCCGTCCATTGAATACCAGTACTTCGGCTTCAGCGGTGAGGGGAGGGAATTACCACTCGTCATCGCCTCAGAGACACACACCTTCACGTCGCAAGCCGCCAAAGCGCAGAACAAAGCAGTCGTTTTAATTCAAGCCTGCATTCATTCCGGCGAGCCTGACGGTAAAGACGCTGGCTTCGCACTCCTGCGCGACGTCGCGATCACGCAAACCGCCGCCGGCATACTTGATAACGTCGTCCTCCTGTTCATCCCGATCTACAACACTGACGGTCACGAGCGTTCGAGTCCTTACAATCGCATCAATCAGAACGGTCCAACCGACATGGGCTGGCGCACGACGAGCACGTACCAGAACCTCAATCGCGACTACATGAAAGCCGACACACCGGAGACGCGCGCCTGGCTCAAGCTCTGGGATGAATGGCAGCCGGATCTATTTATCGATTGTCACGTCACGGACGGCGCAGACTATCGCTGCAACATAACTTATCACCACGAACACCACGACGGCGTCGACGATGCGGTGCTCGCGTGGGAGCGCGAAGTCTTCGGTGGGAAAGTCGCGCCTGCGACTGAAGCAGCCGGCAATATTATTTCGTGGTATCTGGAGTTCGTGGATAATCGCAATCTCGAGCTGGGCACGAGAGACTTCAACGGCTCGCCACGTTTTTCAACCGGTTACGTGCCGCTCAGAAACCGTCCCGGCATCCTGATCGAAACACACATGCTGAAAGACTATCGCTCGCGAGTGATCGGAACGTACGATTTTCTGCGTGCGGCGCTGAGTGAAGTCAATCGCGATCCGCAGCGTTTGCGAGCAATCGGACGCGAAGCCGACCAGCGTACGGTAGCAATGGCCACTGGTTACAATCCGGACGCACGTTTTCCGATCGATTTTGAGCTGACTGACGAAGTTACACCCTTCGAATTGAAAGCTTTCAGTTATGAAACAGAGGAGAGTGATGTATCGGGAGATCTGCGCGTGATTTACGGCCGCGAGCCACTCGACTTAACGATCCCGATGTATCAAACGTTCAGAGTCAAGACATCGATAGCTCCGCCGCTTTATTACATCGTGCCCGCGCAGTGGACGGAAGTGATCGATGTGTTGAAAGCGCACGGCATACAGATGAAGACTCTTGCGGAGTTTCACGCAATCGAGATCGAGAGTTACCGGTTTGTAAACGTGAGCTGGCCCGAAGGACCATTCGAAGGCCGGCACATGCCACGCTTCGACGCCGAGAAGACAGTCGAGACGAGAGTGTTTCCGCCCGGCTCGGCATTCGTACCGGTGGCCCAGCCGAAAGCGAAAGTGATACTCAACCTGCTCGAGCCCGAAGCGCCTGACTCCGTCGCCCATTGGGGCTTCTTCAATGCAATCTTCGAAGAGAAGGAGTATGCAGAGCACTACGTGCTCGAAGATCTCGCTCGCAAAATGATGGCTGATGATCCAGCGGTCGAGCAGGAGTTTCGACAACTCCTGGCGCTGGATCCCGAATTTGCCGCCAGTCCTTCAGCGCGACTTCGCTTCTTCTACAAACGTTCGCCCTACTGGGATCCGCAAATGAATCTGTATCCAGTAGGGCGAATCATTAGTGTAGTCGATTTACCACTTGCCTGATTCTTTAGACGCCCGACTTACCAAGTGTCGGGCGTCGAGCAGGGCAAACAGTGTGCGAGTTTGCCTTATACGACCGGTCGGCGGCCGCCGATTATGTTGATAAGCAGCACCACGAGCGCTATCACGAGTAGAATATGGATAAACCCACCAATCGCGTAGCCACTAACAATGCCGAGTAGCCACAAGACCAATAGAATCACAAAAATCGTCCAAAGCATTTGTTCTTCCTCCTTTTGTCAACCACGCCCAAGTTTCGTTGGTACAAAAGCAATCGCCCTCCATTGAGCAACGACCATGCCGTTTCTGTTTTCTAGATTTTCGAGCAAATCGCCCGCATAAGAGCGTATGAAAACATGGCACAGAGAGGCGCGGATGTATGCGGATAGAATTCCAGGCATCCGTTTTCTATCTATGTTCATCTGTGGCTAAGGTCCAAAATTTCACAAAGTTGTTCTGGACTTCACGTAACGGTCACTGGTAAAGTGATCAAGCAGTTTTTCGCGCGGGTCCTTCCTTCCGAAGTTCCGTCGCTTTTCCAATCCCGATTCTTGCTTTTTTAATTTTTGGAGGTTTGTTTATGCCCACCCCCACGCCCCGGGTCTCTGTGCGAACGCGCAGAGCGGCACTCGTTGGCCTGGCAATTTTTACGTTTTCCCTGGTTATCGCCGCCGTTATCGTTACCTACCAACGGCAACAACCGCCTGTCCAAAAGATCAACTACTCGCAGCTCTATACGCTTGCGGAAACCGGCGGCGCCGTGGCGCTCTCCATTGAGGGCGAGATGGTGACGGTGACGAAAGCTGATGGCTCGCTTCAGGAAGCCATCGTGACCGGCGAGACCACGCAGGCCGAAATCGTTCAGAAATTCCGGCAGAAGAATGTGCCGGTTGAATTTCGACCGCTGCAACCCGGACTGTTGTCCAGCATCGTGGGTTGGGCGTTGCCGATTCTGACGCTTGGGCTGATCGGGTTTGCGGGCTGGCGAATTTATTCGAGCATGAGCGGTCGCGGATCGTTCGAGCTTGAAAATCATAACGGCAAACAAAACGTGGGTTTCGAGGACGTCGCCGGCGTTGACGAAGCACGTGCGGAGCTGACGGAGACGATCGAGTTTCTGCGTAACCCTGAACGGTTCAGCCGTCTTGGCGGACGCGTACCGCGCGGCATTCTGCTTTACGGCCCGCCGGGAACAGGCAAGACGCTGCTGGCGAGAGCTGCGGCGAAGGAAGCTGGCGTGGCGTTTCTCGCTGCTTCGGGATCAAGTTTTCAGGAGAAGTTTGCGGGTCTTGGTGCGGCGCGTGTCAGACACCTTTTCGCGAAGGGAAGAAAGCTTTCACCCTGCATCATCTTTATCGACGAGATTGACGCTCTCGGACGCAAGCGCGGCCGTAGCGGCGACTCCGCCACCGCCGATCAGGATCAGACCCTCAACCAGTTGCTCGTCGAGATGGATGGATTCGATCAGTCGAGCGCGGTTGTAGTCATTGCTTCAACCAATCGGCCTGACATTCTCGACAAAGCGCTCACGCGACCCGGTCGATTCGATCGCGAGATCGCGGTGAATCTTGCTGACGTCACTGGTCGTGAGGCGATTCTGAAAGTTCATTCACGCAACCTCAAACTCGAGGATGGTCTTGACCTGACGTGGATTGCGCGAGGCACGCCGGGCTTCTCAGGCGCCGAGCTTGCGAACCTGATGAACGAGGCCGCGATCGCTGCTACACGTGACGATGCGACAGCGATTGCTCGCAAGCACGTTGAGTTTGCGCGTGATCGAATACTGATGGGCGCCGAGCGACAAGGGTTCATGATGGACGAGGACGAGCGCTACGCGACTGCTGTTCATGAAGCGGGCCACGTGGCTGTCGGACTCGCGGTTGAGAATGGTGATCCGATTCACAAGGTATCGATCCTGCCGCGTGGGCGTGCACTCGGTGTGACGCAGTCACTGCCTGAGCGTGATCGGTTTATGAAGAAGCGCGAGTACCTCGAAGATCAGGTCGCGTTGCTGCTTGGTGGCCGTGCCGCGGAGCAGGTGTTGTTATCGACGATGACTGCGGGTGCTTCGAACGACATCGAGCGAGCAGTTGAGATTGCGCGGGCGATGGTCAGCGAGTTTGGCATGAGCCGGCTCGGGCCGATTCATCTCGGACAGCCGGATCAGCAGCGCAGCCAGAGTCTGCTCGACAAGGTTGAGGAGTGTACGACCGAGTTGATTAATGAACAGCTCGAGCGTGCCTGTGCGATCGTCACCGCTGAGCGTGATTCTATTGGACGTCTGGTCGAGATGCTGATGGAACGCGACACTCTCGATGCGGAGGAGATCGCGAGCTGCTTTAAGCGGGACACCGCTCGCGCCGCATAAAACTTCTATCCACAGATTACACAGAAATGTTTATAAAGAATCTGCGTAATCTGTGGATAAAACTCGCCTCACACAACCAGGTACAAGGGGTTTTCGAGGATCTTTTTGAACGTTTGCAGGAATCGCGCCCCCGTGGCGCCGTCGATCACGCGGTGATCACATGACATCGTCACGCGCATCATCTGCCGGATCACGATCTCGTTCTCACGCACGACAGGCTTCGCCGTCATCGCTCCCACCGCGATTATCGCACCCTCAGGCGGATTGATTACCGCCGTAAACTCATCAATTCCAAACATTCCCAGATTACTGATCGAGAACGTCGCGCCCGTGTACTCCTCGGGCTTCAATTTCTTCGCGCGCGCGCGCTCCGCCAGCTCGCGCACCTCCGCAGCGATCTGGCTGAGTGACTTTTGATCTGCTGCACGGACCACCGGCGTGATCAATCCATCCTCGATCGCGACCGCGACGCCAATGTCAGCCTGTTCGTAGTAGCGCACGAATTTTTCCTGGAACGACGCGTTCACTTCCGGATGCTGAATCAACGCTGCCGCAGCGACCTTGATGATGATGTCGTTGATACTGATCTTGAGATCGGGATCGAGCGCATTGATACCCTTGCGCATTTCCGCCGCCCGATCCATCTCGATCTCGGTGGTGAGAAAGAAATGCGGCACCGGCCCGAGTGATGTGACCAGTCGCTTCGCAATCGTCTGTCGAATTTGACTGGCCGGCTCGTCTCGATAAGCTGACGCGCCTGCCTGTTGGAAGCGCGTGGTCTCGACGACGCGCGGATAACTCGGCGCAGCCTCCGCTTTCGGCTGGCTGATCGCCGCTTCGATGTCTCGCTTGATGATGCGCCCGCCTGGTCCACTGCCTTGCAGCAAGCGCAGATCGATGCCGGCCTCGGCAGCCATGCGAGCGGCGAGTGGTGAAACTATCATGCGACCTGAGTCAGAGGCTGCTGCCTGTGGTTGACGGCCGTTGTCCACCGGACGCGGTGCGGGAGCGGGCGCAGCGCTCGCAGCGGCAGCCGCTTTCGCTTGTGCTTGTGGTTGTGGCTGAGGCGGCTCAGGCACAGGCGGCGCTGGCTCCTCTTTCTTCTGTTCCGGTTGCTGTGACTGAGCTGCTGGAGCCTCCGACAACAACGACGCGATGTCTTCGTCGGGCTCGCCAATCACGGCGATCAGTTGCCCCAACGGCGCCGACTGTCCTTCGTTGATGAGAATCTTTCGCAGCACGCCATTACCGAGCGCCTGCATTTCCATCGTCGCTTTGTCGGTGTCGATTTCGGCGAGCGGCTCGCCCATGGAGACCTTGTCTCCCTCTTTCTTCAACCAACGCGAGATCTGGCCCTCCTCCATCGTCGGGGAGAGCTTCGGCATGATTACTTTGGTTGCCATTCGGCGGTGTCCTTATCCCGTGTTAATCCGTGTAATCGGTGGCTAAAAAGTCAGTCCAAATAGGCGACTTCGCGGACCGCGGCGACGATTCGATTCACATCCGGAAGCGCAAGATTTTCGAGGTTCTTCGCGTAGGGCATCGGCACGTCCGCGCCCGAAACGCGCTTCACCGGAGCATCGAGATAGTCAAACGCACGCTCCATGATCTGCGCGCTGATTTCCGCGCCCACGCCGCAGATCGGGTGCGACTCCTCCGCAATCACGACGCGATTCGTCTTCTTCACTGACGCTATGATCGTTTCGATATCCAGCGGCCGTATCGTGCGCGGGTCAATCACTTCACACGAAACACCCTGCTGCTCGAGCTGCTCGGCCGCTTTCAACGCGAGAGGCACCGTCATAGAGCGCGCCACGATCGTCACGTCTGTTCCTTCGCGCTTAACATCAGCGACACCGAGCGGAATCGTGAAATCAGGATCGTCCGGCACTTCGCCTTTTATGCCGTACATGCGCTCCTGCTCGATAAAGATGACCGGATCGTCATCGCGAATCGCCGATTTCAACAGGCCTTTCGCGTCAGCCGGTGTCGACGGCATCACTACCTTCAGCCCCGGGAAGTATGCATACCACGATTCGAGCGCCTGTGAGTGCTGCGACGAAACCTGAAACGCCGAGCCGCCCGGACCACGAAATACGATCGGGATATTGAACTGCCCGCCCGACATGTAAAGCATCTTCGCGGCGGAGTTGACGATCTGGTCGGTCGCGAGGATTGAGAAGTTGAACGTCATGAACTCCACGACCGGTCTCAGTCCAGCCATCGCAGCGCCAACGCCTAAACCAGCGAAGCCAAGCTCCGTGATCGGCGTGTCAATGACGCGCTTGTTGCCAAACTCATGCAGGAGTCCTTTAGTGACTTTGTAGGCACCGTCGTACTCGGCGACTTCCTCGCCCATGAGAAAAACTTTTTCGTCTCGGGCCAACTCTTCACGGAGGGCCTGATTAAGTGCTTCGCGGATTGTAATTGTCGCCATGATCGGGTTCTATTTGCGGCCTGGTTCGATTGGGTTCGCGTAGACGTCTGTGTAGAGCTCTTCGGGCTCCGGCAGCGGGCTCTCGTCGGCAAACTTCAGTGAATCTTCGACTTCTTCATGTATTTTGCGGTCGAGCTCGTCGAGGGCTTTCTGGTCCATAACCTTTTCTTCGAGCAGGCTGGCGGAGAAGAGCTTGAGTGGATCGCGCTCCTGGTACTTCTCGATCTCGGCGCGCGTCCGGTAGTTTCCGGGGTCAGACATCGAATGGCCCATGAAACGATAGGTGCGAATTTCAAGGAGCGTCGGCAGGTAATCTTTACGCGCGCGCTCGACAGCTCGCAGCGTGGCCTCGCGAACGGCGAGCACGTCCATGCCATCAACAAACTCAGAGGCCATCTCGTAGGCGCAGGCTTTCTGTGCAATGTCACGCAGAGACATTGCGCGCGCGAGGGAAGTGCCCATGCCGTACTGGTTGTTTTCGCAGATGTAGATGCAGGGCAGTTTCCAGAGCTGGGCCATGTTCAGCGATTCGTGAAACGCGCCCTGGTTGACTGCGGCCTCACCGAAGAAACAGAGCGTCACCTGATCTGTGCCCTGGTATTTGGTTGCGAAAGCGGTTCCGGTTGCGAGTGGAATCTGGCCGCCGACGATCGCGTGGCCGCCAAGGAAACCGAGGCTCTTGTCAAACATGTGCATCGAGCCGCCTTTGCCTTTGGAGCAGCCGGTGGCTTTGCCGAAGAGTTCGGCCATGATCGATCTAGCCGACATTCCTTTAGCGAGCGCGATGCCGTGTTCGCGGTAGCTGCCAAGCACGTAATCGTCTTTGCGTACGGCTGAAATCGTGCCGACGCCGACCGCTTCCTGACCGATGTAAAGGTGACAGAAGCCGCCGATCTTGCCGGCGACGTAAACTTCCGCCGACTTTTCTTCGAAGCGGCGAATCAGAAGCATCTGCCGGTAGAGTTCGATGAGCTGCTCGGCGGGGAGTCCGCTGAGCCGATCTTTTTGTTGTTCTTTGGCTTTGTCGCGTTCGCGCCGGAGTTGCTGTTTATCAGGGGCTTCGGTTGGTGCGTCTATCACGTCGGTGGAGCCTTGTTGCTCTTCGGCTTGAGCTCTCGAAGGTGGCGCTGCGGTTTGTTTGCTCATGAATCGTCGGATTATAGCGATTGGGCGCGCTAAAAGAAAATATAGGCCTGTAGCCTGAATTCTTCTGAAG
>DATHTI010000340.1:0-2956 GCA_035463335.1 Pyrinomonadaceae bacterium
CAGCACCGACATCGGCGTCCCGTCACTACTCGGAATTGAGACAGTAACATCAGCCAAACGATAATAGTCGGCCATCTCGTCATGCGGGATCGCGCCCACAAACCGCACTCGATCCTTCGCCGCTCCGCGGGCGAGAATATCGCGGATCTTCCGTTCGTACGCTTCGTCTTTAGCTTCCGGGAGCACGGCGAATATGAAATAGGTATCCGGAACGTTTGCGCAAACTGAGTGGGCCGCGGTGGCGACTTGATCGAGATTGTAGAGCGGCCTCATTAAACGCGGACTCAGAATCACGCGAGCCGTAGCAGGCAGATCGTGTTTCTCGAGCAGGTATTGCGGGCGCGGACCTGGAGAAAATCGCGCGAGGTCAACGCCACCATGAACGACCTCAATCGGCACTGTGGGACCGCTGTAGCGCCGGACAACTGGCGTCAAGGCGTTTGACCAGCACGTAATCAGGTCAGCGTTGCGTAAGGCAAAAGGAGTTAACCAGCGCTCGCGAATGTCGGGACCGGGTTTCCAGTCTTCACCAAGGATGTCTCCACCCATCACAGTTATCACTGTTGGATGAAACCGCGAGAGCGCTCCATACCACGCGTTCACTCCGACAAAGTGAGAGTGCAGCACATCGATTTTTTCTTCACGCAGTAACCTGCGCAGGCGCGAGATCTGTGCCGCAGTGTGCCAGAAACGTTTTAGATGAAATGGACCAAGCTCACCAAGGTATCTCGCGCCTGCTTGTTCGACCGCATCGACGTGTTGTTGTGTCATAGGAGCGAACGACAGCAACGACATCTCATGGCCGTGATCGCTGAAATAACGGAGCCACCGGCGAGCATGAATGTATCGTCCATCGGCGAGGTAACAAATGCGCATAGTCAGCCGGAAGCAACTAGCCGCTGCAGACGACGGCGCCCGAGATCAGCTACGCGAGAGAGTTGGGCAGGATCATTTACCAGGGCTTGCAGCATGTTGTAAAAACCGCCGGCGCGCTCGCCGTCGCGTATGCGGCTGACGGCCAGCTCCATTTTGGCCGACGCCAGGCGACGATTGACGGTTGACGATTGCGCGCGTAATTCCGGATTTCGCTGCAATGCCGCGCGGAGGGTTCGTAGTTGCTTCCGGCAAGTATCGATTGAATTCGCCACGCCCGAACACTGGCCGGTGTGTTCTCGCCGTAACGCGAGTGGCTCATCGCAGTAATAAACACCATAACCGGCCGCCGCCACCCGCAGCGACAAGTCATAATCGTCCATCGGAAAAATCGATTGATCGAAGTAACCGACTTTCTCGAACACGGTTTTAGGCAAAGTAAAGCCCGGGAAGATATGCGAGAACTGGAATACATCGATCAAACTGCGAAATCCCCCGTGTAGCGGCTGGTTTCTGAGCTCATTCTGAATCTGGTGCCAGGTACGTCCCTCGAAGAGAATTTCACCATTGGAATCAATGATAGTCGAGTCGCAGCAAAACAAGCCTGTGTTCGGATGATCTTGGAATACACGCACGGCGGTTTCGACGTGATTAGGCAGGAGGGCGTCATCGCTATCGATAAAGACGATGAGCTCGCCTCGTGCCATCTCGATCCCGGTATTGCGCGCGACCGAGGCGCCGCCATTTTTTGGCTGGACGTGTAGTTTTGCAAAAGAATAACGCGCATCAGAGCGCAACAGCTCGACGGTGCCATCTGTTGACCCGTCATCGATCACGAGCGTTTCGATCTTTTCGTAGGTTTGGGCCTTGACCGAATCGAGACACACCCTGATCCATTCCCGCCGGTTATATGTCGGTATGATTACAGTAACGAGCATAAACAGTCCACAGATTACGCAGATAAAACAGCTTTAAAGCCAGAAGTCCTTGGCTGCGCTCGCGAGGCCGTTCGAGTAGAGGTGATAGCGGCGCGCGAGCAGCTCGCGAAGGACGGGAGCGATGCGTCGCGAGCGGCGCTCCGGCATGGCGGCCCTGGTTTCCAAATGCGTAAGTCTCGCTTCGAGATCCGGGAGAACGCTCGCGCGAACTTGAAATCCTCGAACGGCTGACAGCCTCTCGCGGATGGCGCGGACGTAGTGGAGCTCAGCCGCGAACGTGTTTTTGCGCCGCGCCGCAGCTCGAAATGAAGCGGGCGCATGTTCGTCATGTTCGCGGATGACACCCATCTGCTGGCTCGAGTGCTGGCGATATTTGAACAGCGACTCGGGCACGAACGAGACTTCGCCCACTGCGGCGATGAGCAGTGCCGTCCACCAATCGTGGAGCACAGGTATTCCATCATGCGTCAGGTCGTCAGGAAAGGGCAGGATTAACTTTTTGAACTCTGCCTTCAACGCCATCGCGGCTCCGGTTACGACGTTATGATCCAACAGCACCGCAAACGCGTGCCCTTCGCGAAATAATCTCTGCTCCTCCTCGCCAAACCGTATCGTCTGCCAGACGCGTTGGCCGAGCGGCTGCAAGTTTTCGTCCACAACGTCACCATCCGTAAAAACCAGGCCCGTGCTTTCGTTCGACAGTATCTCCTCGAGCCGCTGAAGCTTTTCCGGCAACCATACGTCGTCCTGATCTGCAACAGCTATGAAGTCGCCCTCGCACAACTCGACGGCACGCTCAAAATTCTTCGTCGAGCCGATGTTCTTTTCATTCTCAAAAACACGGACCGGGAACGGCGCGGTGCGCGCAAACTCATGGATGCACTCGATAGTCGCGTCGGTCGATCGATCGTCGCACACAACCAACTCATCGGGCAGACGCGTTTGCGCGGCGATAGAAGCGAGTTGCTCTGCAACGAAGCGCGTCCCGTTGTACGTGCACATCGCCACAGAAAACTTTGCGCGCATGAGCTTGCCTCAAAGCCGGAAGTCTGAATAGTTGTTGTCCCTGTCGTTGACTATGAGCTCGCCGACGTCGGGCCAGCGGATACCGAATGCCGGATCGTTCCAGCGTGCGCCACGCCCGC
>DATHTI010000341.1:0-3186 GCA_035463335.1 Pyrinomonadaceae bacterium
GCTTCGCTGGTGTTGAGGTTTAATGATTCGCGACCTTCGCTCGTGTTGGGATCGTGGACTACAGGAAGCAACGATTCAGCCAGGAGCGGGTAACCGCCCGTGCCGGATTTACGATCAGCAGCGGCGACGCCGGAGCGGCGAAACGAGTCGACGGCGACGATAATGAATGCGGCTGCGGCTATAAGTGTGATGCAAAGGACCGTTCGGCCCGGGCGGTAAGTGGCGTTACGGAAGCCGAGCCGTGCGATGGTCCACCAGCCGGCGCCCTGAATGTGTGATCGGCTAGGTCGCTTCAGCCAGCGCGAGATGAACCAGACTGCCGCGACGAGCAGGACAACTCCGCCGCCAAAAAAGCCTGCGGCCTGCGGGATCAAACCGAATCCACCTGCTGCCAGCAGTGCTACTCCGATCACGCTCAAGAGAATGCCGGTGAAACCCTTTCTTTGCGCCTTTGCGCCTTTGGGTGAGAAATCACCTTCTAAAATTGATCCTGCCAGAAGACCGCGCGTCGATGACTTCCCAAGCCTGCGCAACGTAAAGAAGATGCACAAAACAGCCGAGAGAACTCCTCCGACAACCCCCACCACCAGCCACAACGGGGACACGTGCAAACGCAAATCCGTCGTGCCAACTGCATCAACCCACCACGTTCTCAGTCCATACATCAACAATGCCGCATACGCGATCGCACCGATCAATCCAAGCAAACTCCCGATGCCGGCCAGCAGCGTCCCCTCAAATAGAAACAGCCGCCGTATCCCACCATCAGAAAACCCGATTGCCTGCAACGTCCCGATCTCACGCGCGCGTTGCTCGATCCCGAGTTTAAAGAAGAGCGTCGTGAGCATCAGCGCCGCGACTACGAGGAAGAAACTGAAGTATAAGAAATACTCGCCAAAATCAGTCGCGCCACGCGAAGCCGACTGACCCTGATCGCGCACGGGAACGATCTGAAATCCCATCACCGCAGGATCCAGCGCCTTGCGAAGACTTTCGCCGTAGTTATTGACAACGTCCGGTGCTACTTGATTGCCCGGCGACTCCAAACGAATCGAAGTGAGCTTGCCGAAGCGCGTCGCCCAGAGTTGCTGTGCAGTCGAGAGCGGGATGAATGCTTTTGGCGTAGTGCGATACTGCTGCCAGTAGTCTTCATCTTCCTGGCGCACTTTTCCGAGATCGATTGGGAACGGTGGATCCCACGCCGACATGTCTTCCGACTCAGTGATTCCCGGATATTCAGGGACGAGATCACGATCCGCAGCAAGGCCCGCGATCGGCACAACCGCCGCTAATTGAAAGTCAGCCTTCTTTGTCTCGAGCCGGCCGTTGTCATGCCAGAGATAATACTCAAGCGAAACGGTGTCACCCGGCTTAGCGTTGAGATCTCGTGCGGTCCAATCGTTAAGAACGATCAGTGGGTGTTGCGAGGCCTGAACAGTTGTCTTCGCAAGCTGTGCGAGCGTCGCATCATCCAGGGCGGTCACGAGCGAGTAAGGCGTCGAGCGCTCACCGGCGTTAATGCTGTTTGCAAGATACGAAAGCACCGGAACGGTTCGCAGCGAAAGCGCTTTCGCGGCTTCATTCGCTGCTGACGCAACGTGTTCATTGATGATCCGGCTATTACTCTCAAGTGACACGCCTCGCTGGTTGTCGAGAACACGTAGCTTCAGCCCGAAGTCCTCGAGCGTCGCTTTTTCTTTCAGTATCGCCGCGACGTTCTTCTGTTGCTCTGCCGCCGGCGTTTGTGCGAATCGTGACACAAGTATCGTGTTAATCCCGCGAATCCCAACATCCTGTTCCAGCTCTCTCTGCAAAAACGCGAGTGACACAAACACCGCACGCACCGCGCCATGCTGTGGCTGGAGTGAAAACTCTCCCAGCGAATCGCCACCAAGCACACCACTCACATTCAGCCTGATTGTCTTTCCCGGATCCTCCTTGCGGCCGTGCAGCGATTCGACCGGAATGTCCGACGGCTTCTCGATCCGCAGCAGTATCGACTCACCTGGACCACTGCCGAGCTCACTCGCCAGGCTCTGACTCACGAGGACATTGCGACTCTCCGGCGTCTGCACACCGGTCACGCCATTGAATCTCCAGAACCGCTCATCAACACCGTAAACCTTCACATCTCCCGCGCGTCGCTTACTCGTCTCATGAACAACCACGCTTTCGAGCGCGATCAACGGGCACGTCACTCCAATCCCGTTTGCGACAAACTGGCCTCGTTGTTCGAGATCCGCAGCGAGTTGTTCGCGGAAGAAGTTTGGTGCAGCAATCAGATCGTCAGTCTTGCCAAGCCGGCGTGCCGAAAGATCCCGCAGGCTGCCGCGGACTGACTCACCGATCAGCAGCGCGCCCGCGAGCACGGAAACAGCGATCGCCACACCGAGCACGACCACGAGATTCGTTTGCCAGTAGTATGCGAGACTGCGTTTTATGAGTTGTGTGGTTTGCATCAAAGCGGTTCGAGATGCTGGTTCTTTAATTCGAAGCGCTGGGGGAAACGAGCAGCGAGTTCCTTACTATGCGTCACTACGATCAGGATCGTCCCGGCATTTTGATGTGTTTCGAGTAGCAAGTCAGCGACGATCGCAGCTGATTTTTGATCGAGATTTCCGGTCGGCTCGTCACACAACAACAGTTGCGGCTTCATGATCAGCGCGCGCGCGAGTGCGGCACGTTGTTTCTCGCCGCCTGAAAGTTGCGCCGGGCGATGGTCCAGACGCTCGCCGAGACCGACCTGTTTGAGCAGCTCAATCGCACGGCGTGTTGGCTCGCCATTCGCAGCAACGGCGACCATCGTCGGCGTCAAAACGTTTTCGATTACCGAACACTGCGGCAGCAGGCAGTGGTCCTGAAATACAAAACCAATCTGTTGATTACGAAATGCAGCGAGTTCCTTCGCGCTCAGCAGGAAAGGATTTTGTCCTTTCAAGGTGACGGTGCCGCTCGACGGTGGCTCGAGCGCACCTATCATATAAAGCAGTGTGCTCTTGCCGCTGCCCGATGGTCCCATGATCGACACTGCCGAGCCGGGCGGCAGTGTTAGAGATACATCGGAGACGATGCGGAGTGGTCCCGCGGGCGTGGAATACTCCTTCGATAGGTTTTCGACCTTGAGCAATCAATGCCTCCTAAGCGCGTGTCATCTCCGGACAAGCTAAAGCTTGAACTCTAAACTGC
>DATHTI010000342.1:0-3307 GCA_035463335.1 Pyrinomonadaceae bacterium
TCCTGTCATCCTGTTAAAAACTCACTCGTCTCTAAGCGCGATAAGTGGATCAACGCGCGTCGCCCGCATGGCAGGTATTAACGCCGCGAGCATCGCAATCACGAAGAACACCGCCGAGACAACCACAAACGTCACGCTATCCGTCGGCTCAATCCCAAACAGCAGCGTCGCCAGAAATCGCGTCAACCCAACCGCACTTCCCACTCCAATCACAATCCCCGTCAACACCAGCGTCAGCCCGTTCTTCATAATCAAGCTCAGCACGTTCGCGGCTTGCGCGCCGAGCGCCATCCGAATTCCGATTTCATGTGTTCGTTGTGTAACTGAGTAAGAAATGATTCCGTAGATACCGACCGCGCCGAGCACCAGTGCGAGCAACGCAAACGCTGCAAACAACACCGTCAGCGTTCGCGAAACAGCGACCGCATCGTTGACGCGTTGCGCGAGTGTCTTCACGTCGTAAACCGGTTGACTGTTATCGATCGCGAGCACTTCATTGCGCACGGATCGGGCGAGCGCGAGTGGATCGGAATTGGTGCGCACCAGCAGCGTCACACCGTTCACGTGCATTTGCGCAAACGGCACGTAAATCTCCGGCGTGACCTCAGCGGTAATACTCTCCTGCCGAATGTTGCCGGTGACACCAACAATCGTCCGGCAGAAACCGGCGGACTCTTCACAACCAAACGACACACGCTTTCCAAGTGCATCGCCATTCGGGAAGAAACGATTCGCAAACGCCTGGTTCACGATCGCTACCTGCTGCGCGTCGGCGGTGTCGCGCGCATCCGTATGACGACCGCTCAACAGCGGTATCTTCATCGTCTGGAAATACTCGGGTGAGACTATGCCGATGCCGACTGGCGGATCTTTCTTTTGGTCGGGTGGCGGATTACCCTCCACCCCGATGAACGCGATCATTCCAAAGCCAGTCAGCGGCGTATGGTTGATCGTTCCGGCTGATTCGACTCCCGGCAACGCCTTCACACGCTGGAGCAGCTCGTCGTAAAACGCGCGTACCTGTGCCGGCTTTGCATACTTCGAGCGCGGCAGGCCGATGCGCGCGGTGAGTACATTTTCACGCTCGAAGCCCAGATCGACGTTTACGAGCTTATTGAAGCTCCGGACGAGCAAACCGGCACCGAGCAGCAACACAACCGCGAGCGCGAGCTCCGAAACAACGAGCCAGCCACGAAAGCTGCGCAGTCCGAAACTCATCAACCCTTGCGCGCGACTGTTGCGCAGCGCTCCGATTAGATCGGGTCGCGAAGCAGTCAACGCCGGCGCTAATCCGAAAACGATTCCCGTGAGAACTGATAGACCAAGCGTGAAGGCGAAGACACGCCAGTCGAGGCGAATGTTGTTCAGATCGTAAACAGAGCTCGCGAAATCTTTGGGAACGAGGCTGCCAATCGCGCGCGTGCCCCACACGGCGACCAACAATCCCAAAGCTCCACCGGCGAGACCGACAAGCACGCTCTCGGTGAGAAGCTGGCGAATGAGTTGCCAGCGACGCGCACCAACGGCCGCGCGCACGGCCATCTCGCGTTGTCGTGCGAGTGTGCGTGAGATCATGAGACTCGCGACGTTCACACACGCGAGCAACATCACGAGTCCGACCGCGCCCCACAATACGAGCACCGTTAGCCTGACGCCGGCGACGAGTTGTTGTTGCAGCGGTGCGATTTCAACATCAGCACGCGGCAAAGGCTCCTTTTTGCCTTCCTCCGACGCTTGCCGCGCGATCAGAGTCAAGTCACTCTGCGCAGCGGGGAGTGTCGCGGTGGGTTTGAGCCGCCCGACAACATCGACGAGCTGCATCCAGTCTCCCTGGAATTCTTTTACGGGATCGAGAGTGAGAGGAAGCCAAACGTCAAACTCGCCGGGAAAGCGGAAGTTGTTGGGCACCACGCCGACAATCGCGTAGGGCTTGTTGTCGAGCGTGAGGGTGCTTTGCAGGATCGACTCGTCGCGGCCGTAGCGTCGTTGCCAGAACGCCTCGCTAACCACTGCGACTTTGTTCGCGCCGGGCTTGTCTTCTTCAGGCAGGAAGAAACGTCCACGCACCGGTTGCACACCGAGCGTCGTGAAGAGACTCGACGTGACCTGCGCGCATGAGATGCGCTCGGGTTCGCCATTGCCGGTGAGGTTGAAGTTGTTGTCGGTGAATGCGGCGAGATCGTCGAAGGAGGTGCTCCGATCTTTCCAGGCGAGATATTGATACCCGGCTATACCCGGCAGTCCCGTGGCTGTGGGCGCTCGGTGAACCGAGACGAGCTGCTGCGGCTCGCGGAATGGCAGGGCTTTCAGGAGCACTGCATTCACAACACTGAAGATCGTGGTGTTCACGCCGATAGCAAGCGTGAGCGTGATGACCGCCACCGCCGTAAACGCTGGATGACGAATCAGGCTTCGAATACTGTGATTAAGATCCTTCAGCATAATCGTGTAATCCGTGGTTTATTTACTCGTACCTGAGCGCCACTAACGGATCCACGCGTGTCGCCCGGCGCGCGGGCATGTAGCACGCAAGAAACGCCACCGCCGTTACCAGCAACGAAACGATCACGAACGTTGGTCCATCCGTCGGGCTCACACCGTAAAGCAGTCCCGCGATCCATCGCGTCAACGCCCATGCTCCTGCCGCGCCAATCCCGACGCCAATCAAAGCCAGTATCAATCCCTGGCCCACCACGAGCCTGAAAACATCGCGCCGCTGCGCACCGAGCGCGAGACGAATACCGATCTCATGCGTGCGCTGCGCGACCGAGTAGTTGATCACGCCAAATACGCCGATCATCGCGAGTGCGAGCGCCACCGCCGCGAAGACGCCCAGCAACGATGTGTTGAAGCGTTGGCCGGCGACCGAATCCGAGAAGATCTGGTCCATCGTGGTGACGGTCACCGGCAGATCTTTATCGATCGCCTTCACCTGCTCGCGTGCGGCAGCCGCAAGCTGGAGCGGATCGACACTGGTGCGCACCATCACCGCCATCGAAGACGCAGGTTCCTGAAGCTGCGATAAATAGATCTCGGGATTCGGTGGCGTGTTGAGGCCCGAATGGCGCACATCGCCGACTACACCAACGACGGTTAACCACGGACTGAGGATGATCCGCAGTCGACGACCAACCGGATCTTCGTTCGGGAAGTAGAGACGAGCCATCGTCTCGTTGATGACCACGGCCGGCGCTGCCTGCGGCTCGTCGAAACGTTTCGGAAACGGCTGCTGGGGGAACCAGCGAATGAGCGGCAATGCAACACGCGCGTCGGAGTTGTTGAGGAACCTTCCTTTGCGCAGCGGTAT
>DATHTI010000343.1:0-3455 GCA_035463335.1 Pyrinomonadaceae bacterium
GATGCTCGCGCTTGCTCATTACCTCGGCGCAGACGTAAAACGCTTCTCCCGCCGGTTCGAAGATGAGTTCCAGGTCTTGCCCGAAGAGCTTGAACGCCTGGTCACTCCGAAAACAAAACTGATTGTAATCACGAACCTTCACAATCCGAGCGGCGTGCTGATTGACGATGCGAGGATGAAGCAGATCGGCGAGATTGCGCGTCGCGTGGGTGCGCTTGTGCTGGTTGATGAAGTCTACATGGAGACGCTGTTTGAAGAGTCGCCGCGCACGAGTTTTCATCTTGGTGAAGAGTTTGTCGTGACGAGTAGCTTGACAAAGGCTTTCGGTTTGAGCGGGCTGCGATGTGGCTGGATCCTCGCGCAACGTGATCTGGCGAAACGCATGTGGCTGCTCAACGATCTCTTCGCGTCCACCGCTGTGCATGCGGGCGAACGATTGAGCGTCGTGGCGATGCAGCAGCTCGAGGGAATTGGTGAGCGTGCGAAACAGTTGTTTGATCGAAACCGTCAGTTACTGAACGACTTTCTCGATACGCGTGAAGATCTCGAGGTGATCAGACCGGAGTTTGGCACCGTGATGTTCCCTCGTGTGCGTCACGGGACATCGGACAGATTGTGTGATCTGCTACGTGAGAAATACGAGACGACAGTCGTACCCGGAGTCTTCTTCGAAATGCCCGCACACTTCCGCATCGGGATCGCGGGAGACACTGAAGTTTTGAAAACCGGCTTGGAGCGATTAGAAAAAGCGCTTAATTCTTTTTAATGTCTTGCACGACGAGCCAGTCGCGCACTTGTTCAGCAGCCTCAATGCCAACCGCCTCCGTCGTCATCCGGATCGGCGTGCCCGTCGGCCAGTTGTCCCTCTTCAACATCGGACCACCAACCGCCTTGTAATAAACCTTCCCCTCAAACTTCTTCTGACCCGTCTTCGGCTCGAACACGAGAACACGAACATCGAGATCCGGTGAGTTCACGATGATCGTCCCGCTCTGAAACTCATCGACGTCAAACTGCAACAACACAACGACTGCCTCCGTCTCGCTCTTCGCTCGCTTAACGGCGCGGTCGCGTTTGTTGTCGCCAATCGACGTGGTCGTGACGTTCTTGAACTCGCGCAACTGGTTAAGAAAGTGTGCAAAGATCGCATCTTCGCTGAGCAGGTGTTTCGACGAAGGCTCACGCGCAACCAGGAGCGAAACGCGGTTCTTCAATTCGCGCGCGCCGTGTTTAGGAGTTACGTCAGTATCGCTTTGTGGCGTTGGGACAGGGGCCGGACTGGGTTTAGCAGGAGCGCGTCTGCCTGACTGCGCCGCGGTCTGCGTAGCAAGCAACAGCAACAGGCTTGACGCTGCAAAAAGGCCCTTGTTGTGTCGGTTTCGCTGAAAGCCGGGGTGCATTTTCATGCGTTCTTCTCCAGCGGTTTGACTTAGAATGTGACCTTAGAAGCGGGCTCAGTCTACAAGGTTGCAACAGAGCTGTCGAAGATTCGGCGGCTTCGGCTCGGTCAGGTAGACTTGCACGGCCGACTCCTTCCGCAACTGCTCCGCATACTCCGCCAGCACCTTTCGCTTTTCCTGTTCCATCAGGTACTGCATGATCGTGACTTTCAAGTCGGAAAAGTCGCCGTTTAGTTGGGCTTTGTTCGCGTTGTAGAAGGCGCGCGCCTGCTCTTCGGTGGCGATCTGCACTTTCGCGTTTACATGCTGGTTTATGAGCGCGTGGGGCGTGGTGCCGAGTCGTCTTGCTTCGTGTTCGAGAACCAGATCGTTGATGCGCAGGTCGACATCGCGCTTGCGAAAGGCGTAGACCTGTTGCTGGACCTGGAAGATCAGCGGCAGCAGGCTCGTTTCGATATCGCTGGAAGTGATGTTCACTCCGTTGACGCTCGCAAAGACACGAGCGAGCTCCGCTTCGTTTGTTGGCGGCGTCACCTGTTGATTAGCAACCGTGACGGTGGCGACCGCACGCAAAGAGCTTGCAAATACACGCGCTTGCAGGGCTTCGCGTTCGGCTCTCAACTGGGCCATGATGCTGTTCTTGACGCTATTGAAACTCTGAGTGCGATTTTTATCTAACTCGTAGATGGCTTTGACTTCGCTTTCAGAGGGCGGGATGACCTTCGAGGTGATTTCGAGCTCGATCAGTTGAGCAGTGGTGAGACCGCGTCGTTTCGCTTCGGTTTCGAGAAGAAGGTTGTTGATCTTCAGCTCGAGCTGGCGGCTGCGCGCGGCGATGACTGTGTCTTGCGCGAGGCTGACCTGTGTTTGGGTGTCGATGCTTAAATCTTTGCGTGTGATCTTGATGCCGTTGACGACGGCGAGGACGTTGATCTCGGGTTTCTGTTCGCAGCCACAGTTCGGGCCCTGGAGAAGAGCTGCGCATAACAAAAGCAAGAGAAAGCTCATATCAACCGTTATTTAGCCGCGGATCTTCTCGATAAAAAGCGCGGATCTATTTCTTCAGCGCACGGATGGCCTCGCGCGCGTAGTACGTCAGGATGATGTCGGCGCCGGCGCGTTTGATGCTCGTGAGGGTTTCCATCATCACGCGCTCTTCGTCGATCCAGCCCTTCTGCGCTGCTGCCTTGATCAACGCGTATTCACCTGAGACGTGATACGCCGCACACGGAACATCAAATCTCTCGCGCACCATCTTCAACACGTCGAGGTAAACCGTTGCCGGCTTCACCATCAGGATGTCTGCGCCTTCGGCGTAATCGAGCTCAGCCTCGCGCATCGCCTCACGCGCGTTTGGCGGATCCATCTGGTACGCGCGCCGGTCACCAAATTCAGGCGCGCTCTGCGCCGCCTCGCGAAATGGACCATAGAACCCCGACGCATATTTCACCGCATACGCCATGATCGCAGTGTTCTCGAATCCTTCCGCGTCGAGTAGTCCGCGAATGGCTTCAACCTGCCCATCCATCATCGCTGACGGCGCGACAATGTCCGCGCCTGCGGCCGCGTGGCTCAACGCCGTGCGCGCGAGCAGCTCGAGTGACTCGTCGTTGATAACTTCACCGCCGCGTACCACGCCACAATGTCCATGCGACGTGTACTCGCACAGGCACGTGTCAGCCATGATGATCATTTCCGGTAACGACTGTCGCACCGCGCGAATCGCACGCTGCACGATTCCGTCTTCGGCGTAAGCTCCGGATGCCTCGGCGTCTTTCGATTCGGGCAGGCCGAAAAGGATGATGCTGCCGACGCCAGTGTCGCGCGCGGCAGCGACTTCTTTTGTTAGCTCATCGATCGAGAGATTGAAGACGCCCGGCATTGATGAGATTTCGCGACGCACGCCCGTGCCGGGGCAGACGAACAACGGCAACACGAAATTTTCCGGCGCGAGACGCGTTTCGCGCACGAGTGAACGAATCGCGTCAGTTCTGCGCAGTCGACGAGGACGGTGAATCAGTTGCGACATTACAACTCCAACTGTAGGGGCGGGCC
>DATHTI010000344.1:0-3029 GCA_035463335.1 Pyrinomonadaceae bacterium
AGCCATTACTGTTTGTGCCTTCTTGCGGCGAACTTCTTATGCTTTTCCACGATCCGCAGCGGCGTCGCGAAGAAATCAAACTCCTCGCGCAGACGATTGACGAGGTATCGCTCGTAGGAGAAGTGCAATCCGGGTTTGCCACCGGATGTGAAAACCACAAACGTCGGCGGCCGCACACCCGCCTGCGTCAAATATTGAACCTTCAGCCGCGACATCCCGCCTCTCGCCGGCGAGGGCGCGGTACCACCACGCGGTTGCGCAATCGCACGCTCGAAGAAGTCATTGAGCTGTGAAGTCGGGATACGGCGGTTGCGAGCTTCGTCAGCCTTCAAAACCAGCGACAAAATCCTTTCCACACGTTGACCCGTAAGCGCGGAGATCGTGATCACCGGCGCCCACTCCAGAAACTTCATCTTGTCGCGCAAGCCGCGCTCAAACTCCGCCGCCGTGTTTGTCTCTTTCTCCGCCAGCGCGTCCCACTTGTTGACCGCGAGGATGATCGAGCAGCCCGCATCGAGTGCGTAACCGGCTATGGTTGCATCAAGCGCAGCAACGCCTTCAACCGCATCCACGAGCACGATCGCGACATCCGCACGCTCCAGGCTTTTCCGCGCCATGATCACGGAGAGCTTCTCCGCCATTTCGTCTGTCTTGCCTTTGCGACGGATGCCCGCGGTGTCGATCAGCCGGAACTTGCGCTCTGGTGTTTCAAGAACGGTGTCGATGGCGTCGCGCGTCGTGCCCGCGACTGGCGAGACAATCACGCGATCCTCGCCGAGTAGCCGGTTCAGGAGCGACGACTTGCCGACGTTCGGACGCCCGACAATCGCCAGTCGCAGCTCGCGCGATTCAGTCGGCTCGTCTTGAGGAACCTCCTGCTCACCCGACTTGATTAGATCGACAACGCTATCGAGCAGATCACCGATACCGATTCCCTGCTCCGCTGAGATCGGGAAAACGTCGTTGAAGCCGAAACGATAGAACTCAGTGCTTTCACTCTCGAGACGCGACGAGTCGGTTTTATTCGCCGCCACCAGCACGTGCTTGCCAGTGGATCGCAACAGCGCGGCGAGCTCTTCGTCGAGTTGAGTCACACCCGTGCGCGCATCCACAACCCACACCAGAACATGGGCCTCGTCAATCGCCATTCCGGCCTGCTTCAGAATGTTGGCGGGGATGACAGCGTCGTCGTCAGGCACGATACCGCCGGTGTCGATAAGGGAAAACTTCGTGCCCGCCCAATCGACCTGCCCGTAAATCCGGTCGCGCGTGATTCCCGGCTCGTCGCCGACGATGGATCGCCGTTCGCCGATGAGACGGTTGAACAGCGTAGACTTCCCCACATTCGGACGGCCGACGATCGCGACGAGATTGGACATGGCTCGATAGCTTACAGGGCCTTAATATCTGTGTCATCCGCAGCGATCTACGGTTATAATCTGCCGGCTTGAGTCCTGACCCGAAGGGATGTCCATTATGAAAAGGTTTTTGGCATTAGCCATTATCACAGTAGGAACAAGTTTTTCGCTCAGCGCCCAAGAACACACGAGCCGTCCACCCAGCGTGCCCAGCAATACGCGCCCTGCCGCCAAGCCGGTCGACAACGGCGGCTGGACTCAGTTTAGTTCCGAGACCGGACGCTTCTCCGTGCTGATGCCCCTGATACCAGAGGAAAAAACGGAGACGGTCAACAGCGCTCATGGCCCATACACTACTCATCTGTTCGTCGTGAAGGACACAACCAGCGTCTATCTCATCGGCTGGGTTGATTACGATCCGAGTTTCAACTTCAACCGACAGGCCGAGCTGGAAGCGAATCGCGATAACTTCGTCAAAGGCATCAGTGCCACGCTGGTGAACAGTCGTGCGACAGTTATCGACGGCTATTCGGCGATCGAGTTTTCAGCCGAAACGGCAGACCGGATTTTTAAGTCGCGCGTGTTCATGGTTGGTCGTCGCCCATACCAGATCGTGATCGGCTCGCCGAAAAACATTGACGACACGGCGAATGTGGAACGGTTCTTCAACTCATTCAAAGTCAGTAGACTGAATTAACCCAGAGTTTAGAGTTTAGAGTTCAAGCTTTAGCTTGCTGCTCGTCATCAAGACGGCAGCCTAAAGGCTGAACTCTGAACGTCACTCTCATTATGAAACGTCGCCAATTTCTTCAAACGACCGCGGCAACGACGATCGCGGCCATCACTAACCCCGTCGCCGCGCTACCAAATAGTAAACCCGAATCGCCCCCTGCATTCGATCTCGAAGAACTAACAATCACCGATCTCCAACAAGGCCTCCAATCGGGCAAGTACACCTCGCGTGAGCTCGTCGAGAAATACTCCGATCGCATCACGGACATCGACAAGAAAGGTCCAGGCCTCTACTCCGTGATCGAAATGAACCCCGACGCGGAGCGGATCGCCGTCGCTCTCGATCGCGAGCGCAAAGAAAAAGGCCCGCGCAGTCCGCTGCACGGCATTCCCATCCTCATCAAAGACAACATCGACACACAAGATCGAATGATGACGACGGCCGGCTCGCTCGCGCTTGTCGGCGCGAAGCCGCAGCGAGACGCGTTCATCGCTCAACGACTTCGCGAAGCCGGTGCAGTGATTCTCGGCAAGACGAACCTGAGCGAGTGGGCCAACTTTAGATCCACCAAGTCGTCGAGTGGCTGGAGCGGTCGCGGTGGACAAACAAAGAACCCTTACGTGCTCGAGCGCAACCCGTGTGGCTCGAGCTCCGGATCGGGCGCTGCTGTGGCCGCTAATTTATGTGCGGCTGCGATCGGTACAGAGACCGACGGCTCGGTGGTGTGTCCATCGTCCGCCAATTCGCTCGTCGGGATTAAACCGACAATCGGTCTCGTGAGTCGCGCCGGCATCATCCCGATAGCGCACAGCCAGGACACCGCTGGTCCAATGACCAGAACAGTCAGCGACGCTGCGATACTGCTCAGCGCGATGACGGGGATTGATCCTCGCGACGAAGCAACAAACGCGAGTCGCGGAAAATCGGCTACTGATTAC
>DATHTI010000345.1:0-9638 GCA_035463335.1 Pyrinomonadaceae bacterium
ATAATTTCCGGCTGCCCGTCTGGCCCATTCACAATGTTGTCGTTCGCATCGAGTCTTGGACCACGCCCGCCCGCAAAAGTATAAGAACCACCGAAATTCTGCGGCGAGATGCTGTCGATCTTCGAATGCCGGAGCCGCGCGCCGACTTTCAAAAAGTGATTGCCTGAGGTCCATGACGTGAAATTCTGAAGCTCGTAGCGATCTCGCGCATCCGTTGAAGATCCAACCTGCGAGCCGCCGCCGTTGAACGAGTCCTGCACGTTTAGCGCGAAGCCATCCAGGAGACTGGTCTGGTAGTTCCGGTTCCGGATGAACTGGAAGCGCGTCTCGTTAATAGTCTTTTCGTTGATGAGTGCGGTCTCAGTGAGCTGAACAATGATGTTGGAGCGCTTGCCGCGATACGCACGCGAAGGCAATGTGAAGCCGCCGATGCCCTGCAAGTCCTGCCTGGATTCGCTGTAGTTGAACCGGCCCACGAGCGTGTGCACTTTGTTGACTTTAAGATCGAACCGCGCGTTGCCGTAATTGTTTACGTCTGGCGTAACAAACGACTCGTTCACTGTCACCGGCTTCAATGTCACCGGATCCAGCACCGTCGCATTCACAACTGAATTCGCATCGCTGAGATAGCGTCCAAAGTAGACGGAAAACGACGCGCGCTTCTTGACGATTGGACCACTGAGGCTGCCACTGTAAGCGCGTTGTTGATAAGGCGCACGCGTCGAAGTAAACGGGTTGCGCGAGTTCAGGCTTTCGTCGTTGAAGTCGAACGCAAACGAGCCGTGCCATTTATCGGCGCCCGGTTGCGTGAAGATCTCGATGCCGTTCCAGCCCGGAAACTCGTTCTCTGCCGAGAATGGATTGTTGTTGATGCGAACTTCGCGAATCGCTTCCTTCGGTGGGATCTGCCCATTCGAGAAGCCATCGACTTTAACCTGAGCCTGCCCGCCCGACTCCGGATCGGTCGGTCCAGCCATCGCCTGAAGCGCGGCTGCGAGCGCCTGTGGATCGTTTGGCAGCGCTTCGAGCTCGCGACCACGCAGAACGAGTGCGTTCTGGTTGTTGTCAGAGTCAGTGCTGATGTTTCGATCGTCGACGGTTACCTGCTCGTCCTGGAGGGCCACTTCGAGCTGCGTGTTGAGTGTTGTGACCTCACGCGCCGCAATCTCGATCTCTTTTTGTTCAAACATACTGAATCCGGGCGCGACGACGTTGAGCTCGTAAGTTCCCGGTTCGAGCCGCCTGAATTCATAAACACCGGAGGAATTTGTCGTGGCGGTAGTGACGACACCGCGGGCGTTTCGCACCGTAACTTTGGCGCCGACGACCAGACTGCCGAGCTGGTCTGTTACGGTGCCTTTGAGAGCGCCGGTGTTTTGCTGGGCCAGCAGGAGCGAGGCAATACACACAATTTTGAGGAGCATCGGGGTATCCCTTACGATCAGGAGGTTAGAAAAACTTACCGCGGATACCGCGGGTTCATCCACGTTAGTGAACGCAGCAACCAAAAAGTTGCACACCGCTTACACGTTAACGCCTGATAGAGGTTTCAAACTTTGCGGCGGCCTAACTTTCGCCGCGGACGGCTTTGAGGTCTTTGATCAGATCGCCGATCGCGTCTTCGGCAAACAGTACTTTCTTTGCACGCCAGACGATGCGCGGCGGTTTCAACGTTTCCGGCGAGCCTTTGACGATCACAAAGAGCTCACCGTAGGGATAAGGCGTGTTGAGTATCCGGCGAAACTCAACCACATTGAAAAAGATCACGTAATCGGCTTCTGACAGCCCTCTGGCGGGCCTGATGCTGTTGTATTTGTGAATGTATTTATTGAGCTTTTTGGCGAGCTGTGTGTAGACCCAGCGATACCGGCCCTTCGGTTGTGGATCGGCTTTGAGAACGTCTTCGATGATGGCGCGTTCGCGATCGCTCGCATCGATCACGCGTGATTTATAGACGACCAGCAGCGCGTTGCGCTTGTCACGCACTTCCTCGAGCGAGTTGCCCAGCTCAACATCCGGCGCCTGCGCGGCGGCAGTAAAACAGCAGAACAAAACGAGAAGGGCGGGGGCCAAAACTTTCATACTTCTAAAAACTCATATTGCTTTTGTGGCGCTCTTTGGTGGATGAGGCAAGACGGCTGCATCGCTCTCGACGTCCTTTTCCTCGAGCCCGAGGAGTGCGAGTCCAACCGGCGTCAGCGAGATGTAGTCGTTGCCCTCAGTCGTGTGACGCACCAGAAAACGCTCTCTCTTTTCCAGATCTTCCAGCGCCCGGACGATGTCGGCGTTGGCGTAGACGCTGGTGCTGTCAAAGAGGTCTTTGGCCAGGATACGTGGTTGCTGTAATTCCTGGAAGAAGTTGATTACGTATTTTTCGATCTCTGCTAACCGGCGTTTGTCCATGATTTCCCCCATTCTGAGCTGGTCGGGGGATGGATTGCGAGATTATGCGCCGAATTGTAGTAAGATGGCTACCTCACCGCCCCACTAAAAGGAGGAAGTTGTTATGAAGAGGCTCCTCGTAGTGTGCCTGGGCGTACTGGTTCTTTCTACAGTCGCGTTCGGGGCTGAGACTTTTGCGCTCGCGGACCGCGTTGGTGAGCCAGGGGAACGTTCGTTCTTTCTGTTTTCGACGTCGGCGGGAAATTACGTCGTCCGCCACGATGGGATGGGTGAGTTTACCTCGCCGAAAGGGATGCGACGTGTTTTCCATTTGAGAGTGAAGGGACGGATTGATCAGATTTATTTTATCGAGCACGAAGGTGATGTGTTCATCCTTTATGAAGTGAATGACGCGGCGCTCCTCGTGCGCATGGAGCAGACGAAGCGGAGGATTAGGTGGAGCGCGTCACTCGCGCAGATGAGTGTGCCGCAGATCGATGGGGAATCAGTGGTTGTTGGAGACACTCTCGTCCGCAAGGTTGACGGAACAGTCGTCAGACAGGATTAGTAAATCTGTCATCCTGCTTTTGTGTACTCCTTCAATTCCTTCAGCCCGATCTTGATCAGCTTCTTCAGCGTCGGCATGTGGATGTCAGACAGCCGTTTGATATACAGGCACGACTTACCCGTGCTGTGCTTGCCCAGCTTCTCCATCAGCTCAGCATGCCTTTCAAAACCCATCATGATGTACAAGGTCAGATCTTTTTTGCGTGGTGAGAAACCGGTGCGCGGCCATTCGCCTTCGCGTCCGCTCGCATACTTGTAATGGTAAGTGCCGAAGCCCACGATGCTTGGTCCCCACATCTTTGGCTTCTCTCCCGTAATCTCCTCCATGATCTTTGCGACTGCGAAACAATCCGCGCGCCGCTCCGGGTCGGAAATCTGGTTGAGAAATTCTGTGACGCTCTGGTTTGTTGGTTGAGTTTTAGCTTCAGTCATATCAGCGTGTCGTTCGGGATTTGATTCCTAATTGCTCCAGATACGTATCACAATTCGACGGTCATAGTAATACTTCCGCATGCGCTCGCGATAGATTCAATCGTGCGCTGGTTGAATAAAGTTCAGAGTTCAGCCTTCAGGCTGCGGTCTAGGGTTTTAGGTCCACAAGCTAAAAGCTTGAACTCTAAACTTACCGAGTGGTCTGAATTCGCTTGTCACCCAGCCGTTCAGAGCTTAAAGTAACCGTCACTCCCGACAGAGGTTTGCGCTGATCCGGGATATCAGCCACGACCTTACCGCGAATGCTGCCGGTTTGCAGCGTTTTCCCCGAACCAGGCTGGTACTACTGGCCAAAATTATTGTGGCCGGAATGGATGAAAAATACGCGTTAGTTTGTAGTGCTGATGTTTGCTCTTTTGTCGTGTGGTGCGAATAGACTTTGCGGACCAAAGTCCTCATACACCGACTTACTCAAAAACCTATCCACGAGGAGACCTCAATGAAAAACATTATAGGCGCTTTCATTATGACAGCGTTGGCTGTGTGTCTCGCCTTACCAAATTTAGTTTTCGCAGACGCCGAGGGAGCGACAGCCGCTGGCTCGTTTAAGTTTGCGCTGCAAGACGGTGAAACCAGATTCGTCGAATTCAAGGCCAGCGAAGGAGCTGAGGGCCAAGGCTCGGGTGAGATGACATTTAGCGACCCTGTGGCTATCCCGATCGACGATCCGGATAATCCGGAGCGCATCAAGACCCCGGGCGTGTTAGTCAGGGCGAAGTTCGATTGCATGGAAACTAGTCAGAACACGGCGATCATTGGCGGAGAGATTTTTGAGTCGAATGTACCGAGTGTGATTGGACTGCGCGTACTGCTGGTAGTTCAGGACAACGGTACCGATGGAGAAAGAGACAGGCTCACGTGGGGCATATACCAGCAGCCCGGACAGTGGATTCCGGTCGACGCCGAACGACCCGACGACAAGGGCGCGAGCCTGACGTGGTGGGCGACGGATGCTGAGCGCCGGGACGATGTGGGATTTCAGATGCCGCAGGGCAAGGTCGTGCAGTGCAAGACTTTTACCGGTGCGGCGTACGAGTTTCTTGACATCAAGTACGCGGGTGGCGATCTTCAAGTCCAGGACCGCAGGTAACCACAGATTACACGGAACAAAGCCACGGATCTCTGTCATGAGATCTGTGGCTTTATTTCTTTTTACCGATCGCGAAGAGGCTCGAAGAAGAGCGGACGTACATCACGCCATCCGAGATGGCAGGCGTTGCCATCAGTAATTCACCAATCGTATTCGTCCCGATGTGGTTGAACTTTTCACCCGCAGAAACAACCAGTATCTCGCCGTCTTCATTCGATAAGTAAATCTTTCCATCGGAAGCCACTGGCGACGCGCTGAAGCCGCTGCCAACGAGGGCCAGTCGCTGCCGGTAGAGCTCTTCACCCGTTTTCAGATTGTAGGCGTCAAACGTGCCGTTGTTTGAGAGCACGTAGAGAATGCCGTTGTAGATCAGAGGCGTCGGCATGTAGGAGCCGCGGCCCGTGCGACTCCAGATTATTGTGTCGCTGCTCGTCTTTCCTTCCGGTAGAGTTAGATCACCGCGCGCGCCTGCTTTGACGACGAAGATCGGTCGCTCTGGTCCACGACCGCTGACCACAACGAGCATATCGTCTGCAAAGATCGGCGTGGGCGCTGTGATTTTTGAGCTGCGGCCGAGTCGCCAGAGCTCTTTGCCGGTGCGGGGATCGTAACCGCGGATGAAGTTAGACGCGTTTGCAATCAGCTCTTCACCTTTCGAAGTGGTAGCGACTGTCGGCGTGCCCCACGACGGAATCTCATCGCGATTCGTTTTCCAGACTGCCCTGCCATTGTTCGCATTGAAGGCAATGATGAACGAATCGGTTTGTGTGTCGCACTGGACGATAACCAGATCCTTCCAGATGATCGGCGAGCTGGCCGGCCCCCACTCGTAGGTGGGAATGTCGTACGCGCCGAGGTCCAGGCGTCCGAGATCGACTTTCCAAAGCGGCTTGCCGTTGACGTCGTAAGCGTGCAAGCCCTGCGATCCGAACCAGGCGACGACGATGCGACCGTCAGTCGCGGGTGTGGAGTTCGCATACGTCGACTTGATGTGACGTTTCTCGCGCGGCTCGCCTTCGTAAGCGACTTTTTCCCAGAGGATCTTGCCGCTTGGTTTGTCGACCGCATAGATCATAAAGCGATGTTTGGAATTATCTTTCGACGCGTCGCCGTCGCCATACAAGCCCGGACGAAACGACGCTTTTGGATCGCTGCTGACCGCGCTCGTTACAAAGATTCGATTTCCCCAAACGACCGGGCTCGAGTGTGCGAGGCCGGGGATCGATGTGCGCCAGAGTATGTTCTCACCTGTCTTGCCGTTCCACTGATCGGGAAGATTTTGCCCGTCGGCAACGCCGGACGCGTTTGGACCACGAAACGACGGCCAGCTTCCTTTTGCACTCGCGATCGGGCGAGCGGGTGGTTTTCCGTTGCCAGTGCTGACGATCTCGCGCGGCGGTTTGGTAACAACCTCACCTGCCGGTCGCCACGTGCTGCGATCGAGGATCATTTGCCGTGGCCTACAGTTGTCCGAAACAAGATTGAAGGAAAGATGCTTGCCGTCAGTTTCGTAGCGATACTTGCCTGGTCCATCGCAGCCGCCTGGTCCACCCGACATCAGGAACTCAACTTCGGAGCCGGCGCTCTTCCACGTGCCACTGACTTTGGGCCAGCGGTCACCTTCGATGTTGAAAGTTCCCGCTGGATCAAATCGCGCGGTGAAAACGCCGAAGTTCAACGGGTGCGAAGGTAAAGATGCCTTCGGCTTATGCGTCTCGACGTACTTGCGCGCGAACTCGAGCCAGTGTGGGCTTTCGCGCAATCCGACTTTCACGGCCTCGGCTTCTGCGTCTTCGACTTTCCAGCCGTCGCGCAGGACGCGCCTGATCATCCAGAAAGCGCCGACGCGAATCGCGGCTGTGCAATGGATGAACGCCGGACGATTTTCCGGATCGTCAGTGATCTTCAGAAACTCTGCGACTTGTGCTTCGTTCGGATTGCCGTACGCGACGGGGATGTTGAAGTATTTCAGGCCGAGCTCTTTGGCTTTTGCTTCTTCGTCGGCGGCACGATGCTCGCTCGGTTGCCGCAGGTTGATGATTGCTTTGACGCCTTCGGCTTTCAGCTTTTCGAGATGTTCGAGTTTTGGCTGGCCGCCGGTGCAGAAGTCTTTGTTGACGCGGAGAAAGTTGCGGATCTCGCTTGTGTCCTGCGCCACCACAGTTAACAGCAAAACTCCAATGAGAAAAATAGTTTTCATGTAAAACCTCAACACGGATTTGCGCGGATCGATGACGGATTTCATTCTAACTCCATTCTTTGGTTCCGATAAGTATTCTGATAATCACGGGTGAATTCGCGAGGAGCATCGTGGCCCACGTGCGGCGGCGATTGATGTCTTCGACGAGGTAAAACAGGCGCGGCGGGAAGTAGATCAGCATCGCCAGAAAGCATAAAAAGAACAGTCGTCCGAAAAATTCCAGCGGCCCGGACGGCCGGCCGAGTGGAGCGAACGTAAGTGTATTCCAGATAACCTGAAACAGGATCATGTTCACAAAAATGCAGATGTCGCCAAGCGCCTCGCTCTCCGGATGCCGCAGAAACTCGTAACGCGGCGGCTTCTTCGGCGCGGAGAAATAGCGATAGATCAGGAACGTTTGCAGGATCGTTAAGATCAGTCCAAGAAGAATCAGCGGAACGAAGATCGCGCCGGTGTTGAGCAGTCGCCTGCCAAAGAGAAACTCGCCAAGCCCGGCGACGATCGCCGACATGAGCACGAGGTTCAGGCAGAAGTAAAAGATTGGATTGAAGAGACAGCCGGCGAGGTTTGAATCCCATTCGACAGTCTTTCCTTCCTTTTGCAAACGACGATGAAAACGCCAGCGCTTCAATACGGCGCCGGCGGCCGGCAAGATCCACATGCTCAGGCACATGGCGACGAGCGCGAATTGCGCGAGCCGCTCCTCGGCCGAAGCGAGTTGAAAGAGCTCGATGAAGTAGCCCGTCAGCCACTGCATCAGGACGATGTTTAGAACGAAGACAACGATATCGAGCAGCAGACCACGATTCTCTTTGGCAAGGATGTTTGGGGGAGACATCTTTGTTACGATAACACTTGTGGCTTATGACCGCGATAAAGATATCGTCTTCCGCGCGCTCTACGAGAGCCCGATCATCAGCGTGCATGATTACTGTTGTCATATCGCGCGTAGTGGGCCGGGCGCGGAAGAAGAATCGAAGGCCAACAACATCGTCCTGATGCGTCACGGCGCGTTTGCGCGCCACTTCGGCCGGCGCACCACCACCGCGGACGTGAACCAGGCAGTGTTCTTCTCACGCGACTCGACTTATCGCGTCAGTCATCCATCTGATTGCGGCGATCGCGGCACGGTCTTCACCGTTACGCCGCGTGTGCTCAACGACATAGTGCGCGAGCTCGACCCTTCAATAGACGATCATCCGGACCAGCCGTTCCGTTTTTTTACCGGACCGTGTGATAGTCGCGTTTTCTGGCGGCATCGCGAGCTGGTGCAGCGTCTCGAGTCGGCTGAGTCGAATCCTTTGGAGCCGTTGTGGGCGGACGTTACTGCGTTGCAGCTCGTCGCGGACGTGCTCGAGTCGGCTTTCGTCAAGCATGGTGTGAGACGTAAGCCGAAACGCGAAGGGACGGATGTGGACCATGCGGAGCGAGTAGAGGCGGCGAAGACGTATCTCGTGTCGCGAATGAATGAGCGCGTCACCCTCGATGAAGTAGCGCGTGCGGTTCACGTTTCGCCGTTTCACCTCGCGCGGATTTTTCAGCAGCAGACGGGCGTGCCGGTTCATCGCTATCTCACGCAGCTGCGGTTGCGGGCGTCGTTGGAGCGACTGGCGGCGGGTGCAAGCGATCTCACCGGGCTGGCGCTGGAATTAGGGTTTTCGAGTCATAGTCATTTTACTGATGCTTTCCGGCGTGAGTTTGGGAGAGCGCCGTCTGAAATACGCAAGATTCTGGAAGTCGATAATGCGCGGTGATTGTTAGGCTGTCTCCGTTGGTAGTTAATTCATTCAAGGGAGACTGTTGTATGAACACGAGCAAATGTCCGGTCTGTGATTGGGCGATCAATGATGGCGGGATCAAGGTGACCGTGGCTGGAAAAGAGATCACGGTTTGTTGTGATGAGTGTGTGGAGAAGGCGAAAGCCGAACCGGAGAGGTACGCGACCGCGTAAACTACCGGCGGGGGCAAGCCCCTCTTCCTGACTTGTTCTATTTTGAGAACCGCTATTACTTTGAGTACCTAAACATAGAACAAGTCAGGAAGAGGGGCTTGCCCCCGCTGTTCATTCTCAGCGCGTCAACTGGCGATACTTGATCCGGTGCGGCACTTGAGCCGCCGCGCCCAGTCTTTCCTTCTTATCAGCTTCGTAATCCGAATAGTTCCCCTCAAACCACACAACCTTGCTATCACCCTCGAAAGCGAGGATGTGCGTCGCTATCCGATCTAAAAACCATCGATCGTGCGAGATGACCACCGCGCAACCAGCAAAGCTCTCCAACGCTTCCTCCAGCGCACGTAGTGTATTCACGTCGAGATCGTTTGTCGGCTCGTCGAGCAACAACACGTTCGCGCCTTCCTTCAACATCTTCGCGAGATGCACGCGATTGCGCTCACCACCCGACAACATCCCAACTTTCTTCTGCTGATCTGATCCCGAGAAATTGAACCGCGCCACATACGCACGTGAGTTCACTTCACGCGCGCCAAGCTTCAACACGTCTTCACCGCCACTGATCTCCTGCCATATCGACTTCTCCGGATCGAGCGTGCGACTCTGATCGACGTAGGCCAACACGACCGTCTCGCCTTTACGGATAGTTCCGGCGTCGGGCTGTTCCTGCTCGGTGATCATGCGAAACAGAGTCGTCTTGCCCGCGCCGTTCGGACCAATCACACCGACGATCCCACCGGGCGGCAGAGCGAAGCTCATGTCATCGACCAGAAGCTTCTGGTCATAACCTTTGCTGACGTGTTCTGCTTCGATCACGACATTGCCGAGACGTGGTCCAGGCGGAATGTGGATCTCCAGATCCTCGCGCCGCTTCTCGTTCTCCTGCCGCAGCAGATCTTCGTAAGAGTTGATCCTCGCTTTGCCCTTGGCGTGACGCGCCTTCGGCGACATGCGAA
>DATHTI010000346.1:0-5203 GCA_035463335.1 Pyrinomonadaceae bacterium
ATCCCGATCGTGATGATGGCGCTCACAACTTCTATAACAACGGAGCTGAGTTTGAAACAGGAGTTCAAGCGCTGCGTCGTTGGGAACGCGAACGCGACAAACGCGAAGCAGAGAAATAGCCACAAGAAGGCACAAAAAGCACAAAAGAGATATTTGTGCCTTTTGTGCCTTTTTGTGGCTGATCGAGGCAACAGATTCGCTTGTCTATACTTCTCAAACTCTAGCTTGTCTTTGGTTGACCGTTCATCTATTCTCGGTTCACGGTCCCCTGTGAAGTTCATTGTTAGTGAAGCAAAGGATTATGGCTATGTTGCGCATAATTACTGGTCTACTGGTGTTGATTGCCTGTTCAGCTCCAGCGTTCGCACAGGCTGCAAAAGGTGTTGACAAGCAAAACGAGCGCGTGCGAGACAGCGGCTCGGATCGAACGCCGGCGAATAACGGCAACAAGACCGACACCGGCGCTGGTCGTGGAATGGACTTCGGCAGTGGCCGTACGCCAGAGGCGCCACCGTTGCCGAATCCGTATCGTCTCAGCGGACGTCGCGACGTGATCATTACCGCCATTCAGGATCTGATGCGTGATCGCAAGCTCGTCGTCGATGAGTCTGCATCGAGGATCTCAGACGGCATCATCGTCAGCCAGCCATTCACGTTTACGAAAGGCGCCGTGGTTGCGGAAGCTGATCTGAGCAGGTATGCGGACGTGCCGCAATCGAGTGCGAGAGGATGGACGCGTGGTCGCTACACGCTGACTGTTGAAGTGCAACCGATCGACGGCACGACTGCGAACATCTCAGTTAATGCAAAGGTTGAAGGTCGCACTGATGGCGCCACCGGAGCTGAGTGGACCACGTTGCGCAGCACCGGTCTTGCTGAAGATCAATTTCTTGAGGGACTGATACTGGCTGTAACCGGCGCGTCGCCTGCGGGACGAACTCCGCAGCCTTGAAGCTAAGGTTTTACGTAAGCTACAGATTCAATGATTAACGACCCCTTTCACCCTGAAGACGCAATTGCGCGCGAGCGGGATTCGAGTAAACGAAAACTGCTCGCGGTTGTTTGTGCGGTTGGCATAAGCGCAATTCTCCTCGTCGGCTATGGCTATATCCGGAAGTATCATGCGGAAAAGGTTATTGCTGACAATACGCCGCCACCGAGCACAGAGACGGGTCCAAAAGGTCCGCCGTTGGCCCATGTTGTTGTTGACGAGCCAACGCTGGATAAAGGCATGACGACGATTGGCGGTGTTGTAAAGAACATTTCGAAGCAGGAATTGAGCGGTCTTTCAGTGGTAATCGAGCTGCGCAGACGTAAAGACAGCGGCATCGAGGAGAGTGTGTTGCCAGTCACTCCGGGTCAACTGCAGCCTGAACAGGAGGGTTCTTACTCTTTGAAGGTATCGGCTCAGGAGTTTGCTTCGATTCGTCTCGCGGGTTTGAAGGGTGATCCGCAGTCATCTTTGATTGCTTACAACTCATCACAGGGAAAGAAGCGAACACCAGAACGACTCGAGCCGAGGACGATCGTGGTCAAACGCAGTGGCAAGCCTGGCGAGTTCATTAACACGCCCGACAATCCCACGCGCGTTCCGTAGTCTCCCACTTTAACGATTGAAGTTTTTGTTTAGGAGTCGGCGTGCCGATTGTTAAGGTGATCTCTCAGAGTCGAATGAAGAAAGTTTCAGTTAAGTCATACACGCTTGCAACGTTGATCTTCATCATGTTCTGTGCAAGCGCGGCTTTGTCTCAAGTTCCTCCTCAGCGGCCGTCTCCGACTCCTCCGCCGCCTCGCCCTGTCGATGGAACGTTCAAGCCTGACGATACTCCCCTTACGACTTTTGAAGAGGAGATACGCGCGAAACGCGAGATCAAGATCGCGGAAAAGGAGCATGAGGACAACCTCAAACGCGCTCGCGAGATTGCCGAGATCGGGAAACAACTCAAAGACTTCAAAGATAGCGCGACTCTCGATCGCGAGTGCTTTAAAAAGATCGAGCGGCTCGAAAAACTTACGAAGAAAGTGCGCAGTGAAGCGGGCGGTGATGACGACGAGATAAGTATCACTCCTCGTCCGACAGATCTTCCATCTGCAATCAAGCAGATCGCTGAAGCGAGCGAGACGTTGTCGAAAGATGTGCAGAACACGCCGCGTCGGGTTGTATCAGCATCGGTGATCGGCAACGCTAATGTTTTACTTGAGCTCATCAGGCTGGCTCGAAGTTTCGTGCGTCCACAGCAATAACTCAATGTTCAGGATAATTCTCTTTCTACTCGCAGTCTTGTGTATCAATGCAGGTTTAGTTGTCGCTCAGGATGACGACGTGATCCGCACCAACACCGAGCTCGTGGTGCTGAACATCACCGTCACTGATAAAGCGGGACAATACGTCAAAGGTTTGAAGGCGTCGGACTTCAAGATCTATGAAGATGGCGTTGAAGTAAAGCCAAACACGATTGCGAGCTTCTCGCTTCAGGAGTCACCGTATGCGGCGGTGGTGTTGTTGGATAGCTCGGGAAGCATGGAAGCGCGATTCTCGCTCGCGCGCTCGGCGGCGATCAGGTTTCTTGATGGACTGCGGTCGGAAGATGTCGCGGCTGTTTATCGCTTCGATTCGAAGGTTGAGCGTGTGCAGGAGTTTTCTGGTGGACGCGATCTCGCGCCGATAGCTTACGCGATTAAAGCGAAGGGCATGACAACGCTGAATGATGCGATTGTTGAGGCGTCGAAGAGGCTTGCCGATCGCACCGAGGTTCGCAAAGCGATCGTTGTGTTGTCTGATGGAATGGATACGTTCAGTAAAGCTTCGAGCGAGAAAGCAGTTGAGACTGCACTGGCCGTTGGCGCAAGTATTTATGCGGTTGATATGTCGACTTTGGAAGTAGCAGGAACGACGCGACGACAAGGGGCGCCCTCATTAAAAGGATTTGCGGAGAAGACGGGCGGCCGATTCATTACGACACCAGGTGGACCAGCATTGCGTGATGCGTTTACGGGGATTGCCGACGAGCTCGGGCACCAGTACACGCTCGCTTACCGGCCAGTGAATACGAAGCGTGATGGGAAGTGGCGGGCGCTCGAAGTGAAAGTGAAGCGAGACGATTTAGAAGTGCGGACGCGCAAAGGCTATCGAGCCCCAAAGCCTTAGTCTCCACAGATTACGCAGATTGCACAGATTTCAAATCGTTCTGCGTAATCGGCGTAATCTGTGGACTAACGTGACGTCCTGGTTAGGGCTTTCTCCCGGTGCCTCTCAAACGCGAGCTCAATCAACACTTCAAGTAATCTCGGAAACGGCAGCCCGGAAGCTTCCCACATCTTCGGATAGCCCGATACCTCAGTCAGACCAGGCATCGTATTCAGCTCATTGATCACGAGCTCCCCACCATCGCGCTTCAGGAAGAAATCAACTCTCGCCAGGCCTGCCCCATCAATCGACTGAAAGGCACGTATCGCCATCCGCTGTATCTTCGTCGTCATCGACTTCGATAACGGCGCCGGCACGACAAAACTGACGTTTCCCGTATTCGAATACTTCTCCGTGTAATCGAGAAACCGCGCTGCTTCGTCATAAACCACATACTCGCCCGGCAAACTCGCCTTCGGCTCATCATTCCCCAGCACCGCACACTCGATCTCACGCGCGACAAGCTCTTCTTCAATGATGATCTTCCGATCGTACTCAGCCGCCAGATCAATCGCGTCACTCAACGTCTTCTTATCCTTTGCACGCGAGACGCCCACAGACGATCCGAGATTCGCAGGCTTAACAAAACACGGCAGACCGATTTCGCTTGTCACCTTACGTATTACTTTAGCTGGATCGTTTCGCCACTGAGATCTTAAAAACCAAACGTACTTACATATCGGCAGTCCTGCCTGCACAAACAGCGACTTCATCGCCACCTTGTCCATACCGCACGACGACGCGAGCACACCGCAACCCACATACGGCACGTCTGCCATCTCAAGTAATCCTTGAAGAGTGCCGTCCTCACCAAATGGTCCATGCAGTGCCGGAAAGACAATGTCGAGCTTTTCTGCAGAGTCGCCTTCAAATGAAATCAAACCTTTGTGCGAGGGATCGCCGAGCAGTGCGATGTCTGCCGTGGCGGTATGCGTTTTTGAAGGCAACAACGAGTGAACTGAGGCAGGAAGAAGCCGGGCCGAGTGCGCCGGAGCGAGCCACTTCCCTTCTTTGGTAATCGCAATCGGAACTACGTCAAACTTTTTTCGATCGATGGCTTCAACGATTGCTCGCGCCGACCTGATCGAAACCTCGTGTTCACCTGAACGGCCGCCGAAAATCACTCCGACGCGAAGCTTTTTGGGCACTCTCTTTCTGTCACCAGCCTTTAAAGAATTGTCTTGCCTAACGCGGAAAGGATTAGCTCGACGCCGAGCTCAGCAGTCTTGTTGTTGACGTCGAGCGCGGTATTGATCTCGACGACCTCGAGCAAGCGCATGCCGCCTGCTTCGGCGATCTTCTCCATTCCGAGATGCGCTTCACGATACGTCAGCCCGCCGCGAACGAGTGTGCCTGAGCCAGGCGCGTCGCCGGGATCGAGAACGTCAACATCGAACGTGACGGCATAACCCGCAGTGCCGCCTGAAGCAATCTTGATCGCTTCATCCATCACGTCTTTCATACCACGCTCGTCGATCTCTCGCATCGTGAAGAAACGAACGCCGAGCTTCTTGATCATTTCTCTTTCACCGGGATCGATGTCACGCGCACCTACGTGAGCACACAGGCGTGGATCGAGCTTCGGCGCGAAGCCCGCGACATTCGTGAGCTCCGGCGCACCGTGGCCGAACAGCGCTGCGAGTGGCATGCCGTGAATGTTGCCCGAAGGTGTGCTCTCAGGCGTGTTCATGTCGGCGTGCGCGTCAAACCAGATCAGGCCGAGCGTCTTGTTCTGTTTTTTGTAGTAAGAGGCGGCGCCGGCGAATGAGCCGATCGCGATGGAATGATCGCCGCCGACAATCAGCGGCAGTTGCCCGGCTTTAAGTATTTCTTCAACTTCAACCGCTAACTGCTCGCAGGCGTTGCTGATCTCGCGAACGTATTTAAGCTTTTCGTCGACCTCAGGCAGTGTTTGAGGTCGTTCGAGACGCATGTCGCCGAGATCGTGAACTGAATAACCAAGACGCGCTATGCGCTGCGTGATACACGCGACGCGCAACGCAGCAGGGCCAATGT